>JBDTKL010000024.1:0-11642 GCA_039935355.1 Candidatus Tumulicola sp. | reverse complement strand
CAGTACGACATGGAGTGGGTCGAGAAGATCGGCCTGCTCAAGATGGATTTTCTCGGCCTGCGCAACCTGACCGTGATGGATAAAGCCGTGCGCGAAATCCGCCGAACGGTCGACGAAACCTTCGATTTGTCGAAAATCCCGCTCGACGACTCGCGCACCTATGCGATGCTATCGCGCGGCGAAACGATGGGCGTCTTCCAACTCGAATCCGACGGTATGAAACGCGTGTGCGCCGATCTGCAGCCGACGCGCTTCGACGATATCATCGCGCTCGTCGCGCTCTACCGCCCCGGTCCGATGGAGTGGATTCCGCAATATATTGCCAATAAAAATGGCCGGCGCAAGGCGACCTATCTGCACGAAAAGCTCGAGCCGATTTTGTCCGAAACCTATGGCATCGCGTGCTATCAAGAGCAGGTCATGCAGATCGCGCGCGATATCGCCGGCTTCAGCATGGGCGAGGCCGACGAGCTGCGCAAAGTCATGGGGAAAAAACAGAAAGACAAAGTGCCGATCTATCGCGAGAAATTCGTGCGCGGTTCGATCGAGCACTCCGGCATCAGCGAGTCGCTGGCCGAAGATATCTTCAAGTTCATCGAGCCGTTCGCCGGCTACGGTTTCAACAAGTCGCACGCCGCCGCATACGGCTGGATCGCGTATCAAACGGCCTATCTCAAGGCCAATCACGCGCTGCACTATCTCACGGCGCTCATGTCGTCGGTGCGCGACAAGACCGATAAGCTGGTCGAATATTTAGACGAAGCCAAAAAAATTGGAATCGAAGTCTTGCCGCCCGACGTCAATGAATCGTTGGTCGATTTCGCCGTGGTCGAGGGACGCATTCGCTTCGGATTAGCCGCGGTCAAAGGCGTCGGCGAGGGAGCGGTGCGCAGCATCATCGAGGCGCGCGAACGCGACGGACGCTTCGTCGACCTATTCGATTTCGCCAAGCGCGTCGATCCGAAACAGGCCAACCGCCGCGTCTTCGAAGCGCTCACCAAATGCGGTGCGCTCGACACGCTGCCCGGCAATCGCGCGCAAAAACTCGCCGCGCTCGACGCCGCGCTCGACCTTGCCGCCCGTTCCGCGCGCGACGATCAGCTCGGCCAAGCATCGCTGTTCGGCGATGGTGGCCGCGCCGCGCCGGCGTTGGCGCCGCGCCTGCCGTCGGTGCCGGCACCGTCGAACCGCGAGCAGTTAGCGTGGGAACGCGAAACGCTCGGAATCTTTCTTTCGGGCCATCCGCTGGCCGACGTCATGCCGTGGCTCGCGCGCATGGGCGCAATGCCGATGAAAGACATTCGAACGGTGTCCGACGACTCGCCCATCACGATCGCCGGGCTGGTCGCCGGCGTGCGCCGCACGATGACCAAGACCGGCCAGCAAATTCTGATCGCGCAAATCGAGGATCCGACCGGCGGTTGCGAAGTGATCGTCTTCGCGAAATTGTATCCGCAAGTGCACGAACTGTTCCGCACCGACGCGGTGCTGACGATCAAAGGCCGCCTCCGCATTCGCGAGCGACGCGGCGCGCAACCGGGTGAGGAAGCGCCGCTCGAAGTCTCGATCAGCGTCAACGAGGTCGAGCCGTTCGTCGCGCCTGCCGGACTGCCGCCGGCGCCGCCCGCGCCACGAGCCTGGCATGTGGAGTTCGAAGACCGCCGCCAAATCGATCGCCTCGCTGCGTTGATCGACGAGTGGCCCGGCGACGTGCCGGTGATGCTGCACGCCCGCGGCCGCAGCCAACGCGTTTCCCGAACGATTTCGACCGACCCGCGGGTCCGTCAGGAGCTGGAGGGGATCTTTGGCAGCGATTCGGTCAGCGAGGGCGCGATGGAAGACCGTAGCGCGTGAGCGACATCCGGCTGGTCGCCTTCGACCTCGATGGAACGCTGGTCGGGCGCGATCACTTCGTCACGCCCCGCGTGAGCGAAGCCATCGCAAAGATGCACGACGCCGGCATTCTCGGTTGCATGGTAACCGGACGCATGTACCGGTCGTGCATTACCTACGTTCGAGAACTGCGATTCGACGCGCCGGTCATCTGCTATCAAGGCGCGGCGATCATCGATTCGTCGACCGACGACGTGCTGTCGCACCGCGCGTTGGCCAACGACGTAGTGCGCGAGCTGATCGCGGCGACGCAAAGCGATCGCATGTATCTGCAGCTCTATCGCAACGACGAGTACTATTGTGAGGCGCGCAACAAATTTTCGGAGTTGTACGCGTCGGTCGCGCAGGTCGAACCGGTCGTCGTCCCGTCGTTACGCGAAACCTTCGCCTTTAGCGACGCCACGAAGGCCGTGATCATCGCGGATGCTCCGGATGCCGAACGGTACGAGAAGAAGATTGCGGAAATGCTCGGTTCGCGCGCGTATGTGACGCGCAGCTTGCCGGAGTTCGTGGAAATTCTCAATCCGGCCGTCGATAAGGGCGATGCCTTGAACTTCGTTACGACGCGTTTGCAGATTCCGCGCGAGTCGGTGGTGGCGATCGGCGATTCCTGGAACGACGCGCCGCTGCTCGAGGCTGCCGGACTAGGCATCGCGATGGGCTCGGCACCGGCCGAGCTCAAGGACGTCGCCGGCGCGGTGGTGGGCGATGTCGGGCACGACGGCGTGGCCGAAGCCCTCGAGCGGTACGTACTGGCGTGAAGAGCAAGGGTGTGGCCTCGCGGCGGCGCAAGCGCTCGACCGCGCGCCGGCTACGTCCCTTTTGGATTCCGCTGTCGCTGGTCGGCATATTGGCCGTGGCGGCCGTCACCTTCGCGGTTTTATATCCCGGATTCGATCCGAAGAGCGTGGTGGCCAGCGGCAATCGCGTGGTGCCGTCTTCCGAGATCGTACGCACCGCCGGCGTGAATATGGGCGCGAATATGTGGCTGCAGAACGGCCGCGCCATTGGCAAGCGCGTCGAGGCGATTCCCTACATCGAGGTCGCACGCGTACACCGCTTTCCGCCGGCCACCGTCGTCATATCGGTCACCGAACGCGTGCCCTACGCGGTGGTCGTCAGCGATGGGCGGTCGGTGTTGGTCGACCGGCACTTGCGCGTGCTGGCGCCCCAATACGACGCCACGACGCTACCGCAGCTCATACTGCCGCCCGGCGTCGCGCACGACCCGGGCACGTTCGTGACGCGGCACGACCTCAATGCGATGGCGACCGACTACGACACGATGATCGCGGCCCACGTCGTGCCGCTCCAACTGGAATACGACAAGCTCGGAGGGTTAGTGGCGACCATGCGTGGGGGCGTGAAGATTCTACTCGGCGACGACGAGGATCTCACCAAGAAACTTTCGCTCGTCGATCCGATTCTCGCGCAGGTCGTGCGCAAGGAGCGTAGGGTGAGCGAAGTCGATTTACGCGCGCCCGGCACACCCGTACTGGTGTACCGCTAGGCGACGATTAGTGGCTGGTCATGTCGGCGTAGACCATCACGGTGCCTTTGATCAGCGAAACCTTGATCTGATCGTTTGGCTGAACTTTCGTGAAGTCTACGGAATCGCGACCTGCTATAAACGTGGTCACGTTGCCGTTGTCCAGCACGACGACCACATGTTTGGGGTCGACCACTTTCTGAACTTTGGCATCGTAGGTTCCATCCGGGATGCTGGTCGCATCGACGGTGGCTGCGAGCGCGCAGACCGGGGCGACAACCGCCAAAGCGGCTGCGAAGGCGACGAACGAGAGACGTCGTTGAATTGGTTGTAGCACGGGGTGGTACTCCATTATGCCGGCAGCAATGGAAAAAATATTTCCCGATGATGCTCCATGGCTGGGACCGCCACCTGCGTGGGGCAAGCAGGCACCGCAGGACTTGGGAACGGGTCGGCCAACGCAAGCGCCCTTCTCACGCATGTAAATGGGAGCTTTGGTGATCGGCGCATGAGGCAAGAGACCGTTTGCGGTCTCGATATCGGGACGACCAAGACGTGTGCCGTGGTGGCGGTCAACGGTCCGCATGGGCTCGAGATCGTCGGCGTCGGTGAGGCGCCCTCACAGGGCATGCGCAAGGGCGTCGTAATCGACCTCGAGGCGACCGTCCACTCGATCGAGGCGGCGACCGAAAAGGCCGAGCGGATGGCCGGGATCCACGTCGATAACGTGTTCGTGGGCATCACGGGCGACCATATGCGCAGTACCAACAATCACGCCGTGGTGGCCGTCTCGGGCGAAGACCGCGAGGTGTCACCCAACGACGTGCGGCGCGTGGTCGATGCCAGTAAGATCATCAATCTGCCGGGCGACCGGCAGATCGTTCACGCCTTGCCGCGTTTCTTTACCGTCGACGGCCAAGAAGGCGTCGAGGATCCGGTGGGCATGGCCGGCAGCCGGCTCGAGGTGGACACCCACATCGTCACCGGCAGCACCAGCTTCATCACCAACGTGCTCAAGTGCGTGCACCGCGCCGGTATGGAAGCCGCCGGGCTGGTCTTCGAGCCATTGGCGAGCTCGATCGCGACCCTACGGCCCGAAGAAAAGCAGGTTGGCGTTGTGATGCTCGACATGGGCGGCGGCACCACCGACATTGCAGTGTACTCGCTGGGTAGCGCCATCTACACCGCCACGCTGCCCGTCGGCGGCAACATGCTCACCAACGATCTGTCGCTCGGTTTGAAAACGACGTTGTCGGAAGCCGAAGAGATTAAGAAGCGCTTCGGCGCGGGTGTGCGTGACGCGGACGGCGCCGAATCGTTTTCGGTTCGCACGCTCGACGGCCGCACGGAGAAGCAGCGCAGCACCGAAGACGTCAAGCAAATCGTCGTGCCGCGCGTGCTCGAAACCTTGCGCATGGCGCGCCAAAAAATCGTGGAAAACGTTCCGCGAGATTTGGTCTTGGGCGAAGTCGTGCTGACGGGTGGCGGCGCGCTTCTGCCGAACGTCGAGGGTATTGCGGAAGACGTCTTTGGATTACCGGTACGCGTCGGCGTACCGGATGGAATCGGCGGTCTTACCGAGACGATGGCGCAACCGCAATTTGCAACCGCGATCGGTTTGGTGCTCTTTGGCGCACACGACGAACGCGACGCTGCCGACACCGCGCGACGACGCGGCGGATCGATGGTGCATCGCATTCAGAAATGGCTATCGGATTTATGGAACTAGGCCCGCAAGAAGAACCGCGTAAACCGCGTGCGTCGCGCAGCAGACGAGCCGCGCAACCCGACGCGTCAGATCTCACCGGCGACATGCGTTTGACGCAAGCCGATGCGCCGATCGATTCGCCGGTATCTGAGATGCCGTTGCCGGATCCTCCGCCGCGCAAACCGCCGGTCGACGAGCCGCTGCCGATTGAAGATCCGCCGGACGGCGCACCAGCCCAAAGCATCGTTCCCGAAATTCACGAGCCCGTATCTACCGTCGCTCCCGAAGCTCCCGCAACGCTTTTTGCTACGGAGGAACCGAAGAAAAAGATGGCCGACGCCCGCCGCTCCACGCCCGCAGGCAATTCCGAACACGCCGCAACGATCAAGGTGATCGGCATCGGCGGGGGCGGCTGCAACGCCGTCAACCGCATGGTGCGCTCCGGACTCGCGGGCGTCGAGTTTTATTCCGTCAACTCCGACGTGCAAGCGCTGCGCAGCGCCGCTACCGACAACACGGTGCATATCGGCGGTGGTGAGACGCGCGGACTGGGCGCCGGTGCGAATCCGGTGCTGGGTCGCGACGCGGCAACCGAATCGCGTGAAGACCTTGCCTTGATCATCGAGGGAGCCGACTTAGTGTTCCTGACGGCCGGCATGGGCGGCGGCACCGGCACCGGTGCTGCTCCGGTGATTGCGGAAATCGCGCGCGAGTCCGGCGCGCTGACGATTGCGGTCGTCACGAAACCGTTCTCGTTCGAAGGCAAGAAGCGCATGCAGATTGCCGAGAACGGCATCGCCGAACTCGAAAGCAAAGTCGATACGCTGATCACGATTCCAAACGAGCGCATTCTGCAGGTCATCGAGAAGAAGACGCCGCTCAACGAAGCGTTCGCCTACGCCGACGACGTTTTGCGCCAGGGCATACAGGGCATCAGCGATCTCATCACGCAGCCCGGCTTGATCAACCTCGATTTCGCCGACGTCAAAACGATTATGAGCGACGCCGGTTCGGCCATGATGGGCATCGGTGAAGGCACGGGCGAGCATCGCGCTGCCGACGCCGCGCAAAAGGCGATCGCCTCGCCGCTGCTCGAGACCACCATCGACGGCGCCCGCGGCGTGATCTTCAACATCACCGGCGGCCCGGATATGGCGATGTACGAAGTCAACGAAGCGGCAGAAATGATCAGCCGCGCGGTCGACCCCGATGCGCAGATCATCTTCGGTGCGTCGATCGATCCCAGTATGAGCGGCAAGGTTCGCGTCACGGTGCTGGCGGCCGGATTCGGTGCGCCGCGCACCTTACGCGAAAACACCTCGACGTTCGCGTCGCAGCGGACCGACCGGCTCGAAACCGTGCAGCCGGTCAACATGGACGATATCGAAGTCCCGGCGTTCCTCCGCTACCGCGGCTAGGAAATAACGGGTATGGCGTACGCCGCGCGGGTCGTTCTCGACTCGGTCAGTCCCGCGGGCGTGCGCCTCACCACATTAGAGGTCACGTTCCCGCGGTTCGTATTGGCCGAGTTCAATACGCATCGCGTGTTTTCGCGCAACTCGGCGAGTTCGCGCGCGATTCCGACGAACAAGCTCATCCAACGCGTACTCGACGAGCCCGCGATTCCGTTGGAATGGGGACGCAACAAGGCCGGTATGTCGGCCGACGAAGTGCTCGCCTACGAGGACGGCGTTGCCGCCGAACGCATTTGGCTCGAAGCGCGCGATGCGGCCGTCGAACGTGCGCGTCGGCTGCTCGAGCTGAAGGTGCATAAGCAGCAGCTTAACAGGTTGCTCGAGCCGTTCTTATGGCACACAGTAATCGTGACATCGACCGAGTGGAACAATTTTTTCAACCTGCGTTGCGCGCCGCAAGCCCAGCCGGAGATTCGCGCGGCGGCCGTGCGTATGCGCGAAGCACTGGGCGAAAGTCTGCCCGCCCCGGTCGGAAGCGGCGAGTGGCATCTGCCGTTGATGCAAGATGACGAACGATCGTTGCACGTGGAGACACAGAAAAAGGTTTCGGCCGCGCGTTGTGCGCGGGTCTCGTACTTGACGCACGGCGGCACGCGCGAAATCGAAAAAGATCTCGACTTATGTGCCCGCCTGATGATCGATCGACATCTCAGTCCGTTCGAACACGTAGCGTCGCCCGCCGAAGATGACGGGTTTCACGCTAATTTCCGCGGCTGGCAGCAGATGCGCAAAGACGTAGAAGCGCCGGTCGTCTTTCAGTGATGCGGTGGCCCTTCGGTGCAGTATTAGCCGTGTTGGTGGCGATGTCGTGCGTCGCGCCTGCACGAGCGCCTGCGCAAACGACCGTCGTACTAACGCCGGCGACTCGACAAGCTGCGCTAAGCGCAATCGAGAGCGCGATTCGCACGACCTACGTCTTTCCAGAGATGCGTGCCCCGCTCATCGCGAGACTCGATAGCCAGGCGGGGATGCACCGCTACGACACCGCCGATCCGAACGTGTTTGCCGAGCGGGTAACCGACGACATGCAGTCGGTTGCCCACGACGGTCATTTGTATATGACCTACGACCCTGCTGAATACGCCGCATTGATGGCGCCGCCGAAAAGCGACGCGGGTATGGACGCCTACTATCGCGCGATCGCCAATCGTCAGAATAGCGGACTGACTGAGATGAAGATTCTTCCGGGCAATATCCGCTATTTGAAAATTACCGCCTTCGACTATACGCCAGGCATCACGACGGCAGCTTATGACGATGCCGGCCGCTTTTTGCACGGCGGTGACGCCATCATCATCGATTTGCGTGGAAACGGCGGTGGTGACAGCGATGCAGCCGACTATTTCGGGAAGGCGCTGATCGACCCCAATTCCGGTAGGCCGGTCTACATTTTGGTCGACGGACACGTCGCTTCCGCGGCCGAAGCGGTGTCGTACGGCGCGAAAGCGGCCAAAGAAGCGATCGTCGTCGGTAGCACGACGTACGGCGCCGCGAACAACAACAAGAAGTTGCCGATCGCGCCTGCGTTCGTCCTGAGCGTGTCGTACAACCGCCCGATTAATCCGATCACGAAGACCAACTGGGAAGGCTCGGGTGTCGTTCCCGATATCGCCGTTCCGGGTAGTACGGCGTTGCCGGTCGCCGAACTCAACGCGCTCGATGAACTGTTGGCGCTGCCGGGCGCCGGCGCGTCAATTCGCGCGGAATATACATGGGCTCGGCAGGGTGTCGAAGCGGAACTGCGCCCGATCAAACTATCGAATCAGCAACTGGCGCGCTACGCGGGCCGCTATGGCACGATCGTCATTCGAGCCGTTAACGGCCAAATTCGACTGACGAGAACCGATCGTCCACGCTGGGAAAAGAATATTCTACTCGTGCCACTCGACTCGAACGGGCTGTTCGCGGTCACTGCTTTTGACGATCTGCGTCTGCGCTTTCATACGAACTCGTTCGATTTTCTTTACGGAAACGAAGGCGACCGGGACACGTTTGCCCGGAGCTAGCTCTCTTGTAACGCAAGTCCGGCATACCGCTCGCGCGTCCGAACCGCTTCCACGTGATCGTACGCTCGCGACGCTTCGCGTGCGAGATCTTCGAGCATAGCCGCTTCTTCCGGATCCAGTTGCGCGCCGTTGGCGTGCGCGCCGTAGAGGGTGAAGCTGACAAGTTCGTGCCGCACGGTGACTGGAACCGCGAGCGTGTAGATGGCCGCGTTGTCGGCATCGAGCTGCGAGCGCACTTCGTCGAGCCAGACGATGTGTTCGTCGGCGAGCAGCATGCGCACGAGCAAGTGATTCGTATCGAACGACGCGGGGGCGACGGTCGTTTGTCGTGAGGTCGCAACGCCTTCAAAGCGGCCGGTACTCGTGGAGCGCCGATATAACGCGGCGGCAGCCAGATCCATTGCGTCGTTGGGCACTTGCACCAGCCCATCGCTGATGGCCGATTCATCGGTGGCGTATGGTAAGGCTGACGCCGCCCTGCGTAAATAGGCCTCAGCTTGCCGGCGACCGCGGAAGAAGATCGACTCGACGACGCCCTCGACCGAGCGATTGATTCTGTCCAGCAAAAACCCGACGCCGATTGTGATCAGTAACTCGATGCCGATGGTGAAGCGTCCGATCGCGACCACGCGCGAGAAGAACCAATCCAACACCGAGACGAAGGCAATCACGCCGACCGAGAGTACGCCGTAGACAAGCGCGCGATTGAGGACGAAGGTCACGTCGAGGACGCGCAAGCGGAAGACTGCATATGCGATGCACAGCGGCATGAGGATAACGGCGAAGCCGACGATCTGCCCGACCGCGAACGGCACGCCCGGAACGTAATAGATCGCGTAGGCGATGAACGATGCGATCGTCCCGATCGCCAAAAAGCCCCAACGCTGCCGGTCGCTCGGCGTCGCCATCACGACGTTCTTGGCGAGAATCAGGCCGGCGAATGCGAAGGCGCTGAGCGGAATGACCGAACTCACGACGGCATCCCATGCCGGCAACGACTGGGTTGAGATATAGACGTGCCATTCGAACGCGTAGAGCGCGAACGCGGCGGCGAGGTAAACCCACACGAACGGATCGATGTGCCTGCGCCAGCCCTGCACGTCGCCGTTTGGAAAGCGCAATACGAACGGCAGTAACGGCAGCACGCTCCACGGCCCGAAGATCGTGTTGAGGACGAAGCCGAGTATAAGAAACTGCTGCGGGGACAGCACGTGCGACCAATAGTCGAACGCTGGACTGGTTCCGAAATACCCGACGGCGAAAATATAGAACGACCACGCCATGATCGACGGCCGGAGAAATACCAGCAGAAACGCGACGATGAGAAACACCGTCGGCGGAATGTAGGCGAGAATGCCCGCAACGCGCTGCCAGACCGTAAATTGCGCGACGGGAACGGCCGTCAAGGTAACGCTGTATGCATGCCCCCGACGCAGAAACGTAAAGTGCTCGGTCTCGCCGGCATACGGTGCGCGCAGAAGGGACGAGGTTGTGAGGTAACCGTTTTCCACTAAAAGATCGCCGGGGCGCACCCCGGCACGGTCGGCCGGCGATCCGCGGTCGACCTTCGCTACGACGTTGCTTCTGTTGTGGTTGATCGCGCCGAAGCCACCTTCGCCCCAGTTCTCGACGAAGTCCACGTGACCGGCCGGCAAATAGTAAATCGCGACGACGACCAGCGTGACCACGATGAGGAGCGCTCTCGAGAGCGTCTTGCGCATCACGCTGTGTGCGGCGCGCCTATCCGGATTCCCCGCCGCTGCCTCCCGTGGACATTAAATCGCAAAACGCGCGACGGCCGTTTCGCAACGATGAGCGTTGTGTTATAACCGTCGTCCATGTTGCGCGAACCTTCGGTAACCGCCTTCACTGACGAACCCGCGATTAGGACGCTGGATGCGATTCTCGCGCATGCGATCGATGCCGGTGCGTCCGATCTGCACGTCGGTCCCAGCGCGCGTGCCGGGCACGCGCGCGTGCGCATCGGCGGTGCATTACAGTTCGTGACCGAAATCGATGCAGAGCTCTTGCTACGCATCGTGTCGCGAATCAAGTTATTGGCCGGGATGGATATCGCGGATCGTCGTCTTCCTCAGGACGGGCGGTTTGATGTAGAGCGTGCTGGACGCCGTATCGATCTTCGCGTGTCCTCGCTTCCGACGATCGATGGGGAGAGGCTAACGATCCGCCTACTCGACCGCGACGGCGGTGGACGTCGCCTAAATAATCTCGGGATGCCGAAAGATCTACAACGCGACTTTCGGAGTGTCTTGGCTGCGAGCGCGGGGTTTGTTGTAATCTGCGGTCCAACCGGCAGCGGCAAGACAACAACACTGTACGCGGCGCTACGCGAACGCGACGCAGACTCGGAGCACATTTGCAGCGTCGAAGACCCCGTTGAATTACGACTCGACGGCATCGCGCAAGTACAAGTGAACGTTCGCTCTGGGCTCACCTTTGCGACGGTTCTGCGTGCGTTTCTCCGCCAAGACCCCGACGTAGTCGTCGTCGGAGAGATGCGCGACGCCGAAACTGCAGCCGTTGCTACGACGGCCGCGTTATGTGGCCGATTGGTTCTCGCAACGCTTCACGCGACAAATGCGCTAACCGCGTTCGAGCGCCTTCGGGAGCTCGGGATCGGCGCTCGAACGTTGGCTGCGTCGGTTTCTGCTGTATTGGGACAACGGCTGCGGCCAAGATTAGACGGCGCCGGACGCGAGGGAGTGTTCGAACTCGTCCTGGTCTCCGACGAGCTGCGTCACGCTCTACATATCCAGGCACCTCCAGAGACGTTGCGAGCGGTCGCACTACGCGACGGGTATCTTCCGATCCGTTCGATCGAGGGTGCTGCATGAAGGCTCGAATCGATCCCGGCATCCGATTCGCAGATATCATGCATGCGGCACGAGTCCGTAACGCCTCCGACCTTCATCTAGCGGCTGGCCACCCCGCCGTCGCTCGGGTCGACGGCACACTTACACCGTTGTCCGAAGGCCTATTCGATTCGGACGAATTGTGGAGCGTGGCGGCTGGGCTCATGAGCGATTGTAACCGGACGGAGTTCGAACGGA
>JBDTKL010000023.1:0-8238 GCA_039935355.1 Candidatus Tumulicola sp. | reverse complement strand
ACGATCGGTCCGCAGACGCACCCGCTGCCGGATCCGTTCGTTGTGATGGCGACCATGAATCCGCTCGATGCCGAAGGGACGTATGCGCTTCCGATCGCGCAAATGGACCGGTTTCTCATCAAAGTCGACGTCGGCTATCCGTCGCGCGACGAAGAGTTGCAGATTCTCGACCGGTTCGCGTTGGCCGATACCCAGCCGGTGCGCGGCGTCGCGACGCTCGGCGACGTCGCGGCTTGGCGCGTGCAAACGCACGCCGTACACATCGACGAAAAATTGAAACGCTATATCGTCGAGTTGGTCGCGATCACGCGTGAAGGCGACCGCGTTTCGGTGACGAGCGCGGCGGGCCGGACGATTTCATGTGCCGAGTTGATCGATTACGGTGCGAGTCCCCGAGCGACACTTGCCTTGGCGAATCTGGCGCGAGCGCGTGCGTTTCTGGCCGGGCGCGACTTCGCGTTGCCGGACGACGTGCGGGCGGTTGCGCCGGACGCACTGCGGCATCGCATTGGATTCAACTACAGGATGGCTACCGAGGGCGTCGCGGTCGACCGCACGATCGACGCGCTGATCTCCGCGATTCCCGCGCCGTAGTCGCAGCGTGACGATTCGCGACGCGTTGTTGCGTGGCAAGCGCCGTCCGCGTGCGCTAGGAGCGGGATCGCCGACGGTCTATCGTGGCGACGGCTACGAATTCGTCGAGTTGCGCGCCTACGTCCCGGGCGACGACGTGCGACGCATCGATTGGGCGGCGACCGCGCGCGCAGCCACGTTGCAATCGCGGGTGGTTCTCGAAGACGTTGCGTTGACGTTGGCCGCCATCGTCGACGGGTCGGGCTCGATGCGCATCGGTCGTCGCAGGCCGTTGCTATCCGCAGCTGCCGAAGCGACGGCGGCGTGGTTCGGGGCCGCGACCGCCGACGACCGGTGCATCAACGTCGCGTCTGATTGGATGACGCCCGCAGCACTGCAACGCTCGCGGCACGCCGCGATCGCTGCATCGGCGCAGCCGGGCACGTTCGATTGTGCACGCGCCTTCCAGACCGCGCTGAATGCATTACCGCGCGGCACTGCGTTACTGGCGATCGGCGATTGGTTCGATCTCCGCGCCGGCGACGACGCATTGGTGCATCGCCTTGGAGCGCGCTTCGATTGTACGGTGCTGGTCGCGCGCGATCCGTGGTACGACGGCTTGCCGTTGGGCGGCATCGTTCGCGTACGCGGCGCCGAAAGTGGAACGATTCGCGCGTACGTCGGCGAGCGCGAGCGGCGCGCCTACGCTCGCGCCGTCCGAGCGCGCGAGGCGAGCGTTATACAGCATTTTGCGCAAGCGAACTGGCGCACCGGCCTGCTGCACGAGCGCGACGGCGGAGGCTCGTTGCACGAAGCGTTCGGACTGGCGTTTCGCGGGGTGCCGGCGTGAGCGTCGAGCATCCGTGGTGGTTGCTGTTGGCGGCGGTGCTCGTCATTGCGTTCGCGATACTCATCGTGCGGCTGCAGCGGAGAACGACCGCGCGCGATCTCGCCTATTCTAACGTCGAGTTTTTTACCCAAGCGATTTGCCCGAGGGCATGGATTCCGCGCGCATTAACGGTCGCATTAGTGGCAGGCGTCGCCGGCTTGCTCGGTGCGGCGGCGCGACCGCACGTCACGTTACCGCTGCCGATTCACGATGGACAAGTCTTCATCTGCATCGATACGTCCGGCTCGATGGCGTCGACCGACGTCGCGCCGACGCGTGCGGAAGCCGCCAAAGCTGCTGCGCGAGCGTTCATCAACGAAACACCGGTTGGGACGAAGATCGGCATCATCGCATTCGCCGCCGGAGCCGAGCTGGTGCAGCCGCTCAGCGCCGACCGCGCGGCCGTTTCGGCGTCGCTCGACAATTTGCCGCAACCCGACGGTGCGACGGCCATCGGCGATGCAATGCGGTTAGCGGCACAGAATTTGCCGGATGCCGGCCATCGCGTCGTGGTGTTGATTACCGACGGCGTCAATAACGCCGGTTCGGATCCGATCGAGGCCGCGCAGTGGTTGGGGCAACACCATGTTCCGGTGTACACGGTCGGCATCGGCACCCAACAAGGCGGCCTGATTCCTGGGACCAACGACGAAGCCACGATCGATGAGGACGCCTTGCGCCAGTACGCGGAAGCCAGCGGCGGCGCGTACGCGCGCGCCGAAAACGCGGTGCAACTGCACGACGCATTGGCGCGTCTCGCGCGCCTGACGACGGTGCGCAATCAGGAAATCGACGCGTCGTTGCCCCTAGCGCTGGCCGGCGGCGGTTTGATGCTGTGTGCGTTCGTTACGGGCTTGGCGACGGGACGGTATCCGTGATCCCGTACGACGTCGCTTCAGGCGACGATCCTTTCACGACGCTGGCGCGCTGGATCGAAGCGGCACGCGACGCAGATTCGATAACGGCCGACAGCATGTGCGTGGCCACGGTCGACGCACAGGGACATCCGTCGGCCCGAATCGTGCTGCTGCGTGGATTCGATCGTGCCGGCTTGCGCTTCTACACGTCATATTTGAGCCGCAAAGGGCGCGAACTCAGCGACAATCCCGCCGTCGCGGCCGTGCTGCACTGGCCCGAGCTGGAACGGCAAGTGCGTGTCGAGGGCGTGGCGCGCGCTTTATCCGATGACGAATCGGACGCTTATTTCGAGTCGCGCCCACGCGGGCATCGCTTGGGCGCGTGGGCGTCGGAGCAAAGCGAAGCGGTCGAGAACCACGCACTGTTGGAGGAGCGTTTCGAAGCGTACCAAGCTCGCTTTGAGGGAGAAGACGTGCCGCGCCCGCATTCGTGGGGCGGCTACACGATCGTGCCGCAGCGCATCGAATTCTGGCAGAGCCGTCCCAACCGGCTGCACGATCGAATGCGCTTCGAACGTTCGCACGATGGGTGGAGCGCCGTTCGCCTTCAGCCCTAGTGGCGTCCAGGACTGCGAGTGTCGGCAGGCCAATGAAACGGCTCCAGCATGCCCCGGAATGTAATGGTCATCGGCTCTGGACCGATCGTCATCGGTCAGGCTGCCGAATTCGACTACGCCGGCGTGCAAGCTTGCCGGGCGTTGCGCGAGGAAGGCCATCGGATCGTCCTCGTCAACTCGAATCCGGCGACGATCATGACGGACCCCGAGATCGCCGACGCGGTGTACCTCGAACCGTTGACCGTTGAGTCGCTAGAACAAATTATCGCACGCGAGCGGCCCGACGCCTTGCTGCCCACGTTGGGCGGCCAGACCGGGCTGAACCTTGCCGTCGAACTCGACGAAGCCGGAATTCTCGAAAAATATGGCGTCGAACCGCTGGGAACGCCGATCGAAACGATCAAGCTGGCCGAAGACCGCGATCGCTTTAAGAAGAAGATGATCGAGATCGGCGAGCCGGTTCCCGATAGCGAGATCGTCACCGACATCGAGGCCGGCGTCGCATTTGCCAAACGCAAAGGCTATCCACTCGTTATACGGCCGGCGTACACGCTCGGCGGCACCGGTGGCGGCATCGCCTACGATGAAAAGCAGTTGCGCGAATTCCTCGACGCGGGATTGACGGCCAGCCTCATCCATCAAGTGCTCTTGGAGACGTCCATACTCGGTTGGAAAGAGAACGAGTACGAAGTACTGCGCGACAAAGCCGGCAATTGCATCACCGTGTGCAACATGGAAAACATCGATCCGGTCGGCGTGCATACCGGCGATTCGATCGTCGTCGCGCCCTCCCAGACGTTGTCGGATCTCGAATATCAGATGCTGCGCACCGCCAGCATTAACGTGATTCGCGCGCTGAACGTGCAGGGCGGCTGTAACATTCAGTTCGCATTGCGTCCGGATCGCAGCGAATACGCGATCATCGAAGTCAACCCGCGCGTCTCGCGCAGTTCTGCGCTAGCCTCGAAAGCCACCGGTTATCCGATTGCAAAAATTGCGACGCGAATCGCGCTGGGCCAAACGCTCGACCAGATCCCAAACCCGGTCACCGGCGTTACCAAAGCCGCGTACGAGCCGACGCTCGATTACGTCATCGTCAAAATCCCGCGCTGGCCGTTCGATAAGTTTCCGCTCGCCGACACGCGTCTGGGAACGCAGATGAAATCGACCGGCGAAGCGATGGGCATCGGACGCACGTTCCGCGCGGCGCTGATCAAGGCGATCCGCGGACTCGATCTCAAGCGGCGGTCGTTGACGGGCGCGCTGTACGACTGGAGCCGCGACGAACTTGAAACGGAAATTGCAAAGCCGTCGCACGAGCGGCTGTTCGCGGTGGCCGAGCTGCTGCGTCGCGACATGTTTCCCGAGCGATTCGATGCCAGCGACCGGCATGGCGCGATCGAGCGCATCGCCGAACTGTCGTCGATCGACCGTTTTTGGCTTAACGAGTTCGCCGATCTCGTCGAGTTGGAAGAGCGTCTGCGCGTCGACCCGTCGCCGGCTGACCGCCGGCAAGCCGCCGAGTGGGGCTACGATCGGAGCGTGGCCTCGGCCGAACCGGCTGCGTTTCGCATGGTCGATACCGCGGCGGCCGAGTTTCCGGCCAAGTCGCCGTACTACTATTTGTCGCGTGGCGAAAGCGACGAAATGCGCGTGGTCGAGCGCGAGGCGGTCGTCGTGGTCGGTAGCGGTCCGATTCGTATCGGACAGGGCATCGAGTTCGATTACAGTTGCGTGCACGCGGCGTGGGCGCTCAAGGCCGCCGGCTTCGCACCCGTCGTCGTGAACAACAATCCCGAAACGGTTTCGACCGACTTCGATATCTCCGACGTACTGATCTTCGAACCGCCGGCAGCCGACGAAGTGGAAGCGGCGTACCGCGCCACCAACGCTCGCGGCGTGATGTTGGCGTTCGGCGGACAGACCGCGATCAATCTTGCGGCCGAGCTCAGCGCTCGCGGCGTCCGAATCGTCGGTAGCGACCGTGCGTCGCTCGACATGGCTGAGAATCGCGAGCAGTTCGACGCCGCGCTGTCGCGCCTCAACGTTGCTCGTCCGCAAGGGCACGCCGCACGTAGCTTTCGCGAGGCGCGTGCGATCGCGCGCGAACTGGGCTTTCCGGTGTTGGTGCGTCCGTCGTTCGTGCTGGGTGGTCGCGCGATGGAAATCGTGTACAACGAAGGCCAACTGGCTTCGTACGCCGAGTCCGCGCCGGATATCGTTCCCGACGCGCCCTTGCTGGTCGATAAATACTTGCGCGGGCTCGAACTCGAGGTCGACGCGGTCTTCGACGGCCACGACATCTTGATTCCCGGCATTTTCGAACACGTCGAGCGAGCCGGCATTCATTCCGGGGATTCGATTAGCGCCTATCCGGCGCAAACGATCGACGCAGCCATGGAACGTCGCATCGCCGAGGTTACCGAGGCCGTCGCGCGCGAGCTAAAAATTCGCGGGTTGATCAACATTCAATTCGTGGTGCACGACGATCAGTTGTATATCATCGAAGCTAATCCGCGCGCCAGCCGCACGGTTCCGATCATCCAAAAAGCCACCGGGATCAATATCGTCGCAGCGGCAACACGTGTGGGATTAGGCGAACGCTTGCGGGACATGCCGTACGGAACCGGGTTGCGTCCGGCGGTGCCGTTCGTCGTGGTGAAAGTGCCGGTCTTTTCGTTTTCGAAAATGCGCGGCGTGGAAACGATCCTTGGACCGGAGATGAAGTCGACCGGCGAAGTGCTCGGCATCGACGCAACGTTTGCCGGTGCGCTCCGCAAAGGATTCATCGCGGCCGGGGTGCGCATGCCGGGCAGCGGCGGGCGCATCCTCGTTTCGATCGCCGACGCCGAAAAGGCCGAAGCGGTGCCGGTTCTGCGCCGTTATGCCGAGCTGGGACACACGTTGGTGGCGACGCCCGGTACGCGGCGGGTCTTGGAAGCGGCCGGCATCGCGTGCGAACCGATCAATAAAATCGCCGAAGGTTCGCCGCACGTGCTGGACTTGATTTCGTCGCGCCGCGTGGACCTCGTGATCAACGACGCTGCCGGTCCGCGTGAAATATCGGATAACTACAAGATTCGCCGCGCGGCGGTAGAAGCGGGTATCGCGTGTTTGACCAGTCTGGATACGGCCCGGGCCCTCGCGGAGGCGCTCGGCAGCCGGGCGGAAGCTCCCCGCAGCCTGCAAGAGTACGCCGCGGCGCACACGACGATGGCGACGTAGAAGAAAAGCCGCAAGTCTTCATGCTCGGCGGCAACGAGAACACGTTGGCGGTCGTCAACAGTTTTCGACCCAGCGGCGGCGCGATCACGGCACGGCTCGTCCCGATCGCATGGACGCCGATCGGCGCCGTGGTTGGCGACGCCTGGCAAAATGTCGGCATCGCGCTCTCCGGCTTGGTCGATTGGATGGACCGCACGTTCGCGCCCGAAGACCGCCGCGCGTTCGTGGCTCCCGTGCGTGACGTTGAGTTGCTGGCTCGCACCGGCTGGGAATCCGCCTTGCCGGAATCGCTCGACGATGACGCCGTTCTCAACATCGAGGATCTTCCCGAAGATGTGGCCGACGCGCTGGCGCAACCGGCGGCGTCGATCGTGCAGTGCGCGGCGTGCCGGCGCTTATGCGTGCGCGACGAGTTCGTGTGGAAAGAGAAACAGCTGTGCGCCTGGGATTTCCACTCACAAGCGTTCGGAAAGCGCGGCCCGTGGCACGAAGCACCGTACGAAACGCGGCACTTCGAAACGATTCCCAGTTGCGCCTACGTTTCGGCGCTGCTCTTGGCAGAGGGTGACGCCGAAATCGTACTGTTGGCTACGGCCATCGAGGACGAGACCGCTCTGGCGGCGGTCAACGTCGTCATTGCGGCCGGTAACGGACGCCCGCACATGGCCGTGCGGACGCATGGTGGTTACACGCTGTTGCGCGAGAACGTCGACGAAGCGTGACCAACCGCGCGATTCGGGCGCTGTCGGGATTTTTCGTTCTGCTGTTTGCGATCTTGGCGGCGCGCCAAGCCTACGTGCAGGTCGTCGCCGCTCCCTCGATCGCGGCTCGTCCGAATAATCCGCGTCATGCGCTACTCGATGCGGCGCGCGGGCGCATCTTGGCGACCGACGGGACCGTTCTGGCCGAAACGGTCGGTGGCCGGCGACGGTACCCAATGGGTTCCGCCCTGGCGCAAACCGTCGGCTATCTCTCTACGCGCTACGGAACCAGCGGAATCGAACAGGCCTTCGACCGTGCGCTCACGCCGCCCGACAGTGCCGGGGATCCGAGCGCGCAACTTGCGACCATCGTTGCCGCTCTGCACGGCCAATCGCTCGTCGAGCACGGTGCCGATGTCGTGACGACGATCGTGCCGTCGGTGCAGCAACGTCTGTTCGATTTGCTGTCGAAGTATCCGCGCGCTGCGGGCGTCGTGTTGGACCCGCGTAGCGGCGCGGTGCTCGCGCTTGGAAGCGTGCCGAGTTACGATCCCAACGACTTCGATAACGAGTTCGCGCAACTATCGGCCGACACGCACAGCCCGCTGCTCAATCGCGCGCTCGCCGGATTGTATCCGCCGGGTTCGACGTTCAAAATGTTCACTGCAGCGGCCGCCCTCGACAACGGCACCGTGACGATGCAATCGCACTTCGACGATCCCGGCTATTTTCAAATCGGCGACTTTACGCTGCACGACAACGAGGGTGAAGCAACGGGGTACGCCGATCTCACCACGGCGTTCGCGTTATCGAGTAACGTCGACTTCGCCCAAATCGCGCTGAAGATGGGCACGGATTCGTACTACCGGTATCTCGACCGTTGGGGCATCGGCGGATCGCTCGATTTTCAACTTCCGGCCGAGCGCGCTTCGGTGCCCCCGCAAGCGGGTCTCGTGCCCGGCGAACTGGCGCAGATGGGCTTCGGGCAAGGCGCGCTGCTGATGACGCCGCTGCAGATGGCCCTGATTGGTTCGACCATCGCCGCGGACGGCGTAGAACCACGACCGTTCGTAGTGCGCCAAATCGTGCGCGACGGCGTGCCGGCCAGTGTCTCCCAGTCGGCGGCCCTTTCGAACCCGGTATCGCCTGCGGTCGCCGCGAACGTAACGGCAATGATGATTGCTGTGGTGCAGCGCGGAACCGGAACCGTGGCCAAGCTGCCGCATATCACCGTCGCCGGAAAGACCGGTACCGCGACCAACCCGTTGGGGCGCTCCCACTCGTGGTTCGTCTGCTTCGCGCCGGCCGAACATCCGCGCGTCGCGGTTGCGGTCGTCGTCGAGAACGTCGGGTACGGCGCGACCTACGCAGGCCCG
>JBDTKL010000022.1:0-3381 GCA_039935355.1 Candidatus Tumulicola sp. | reverse complement strand
AACCTACGTCAACGCTTCTAATTTGATTTTTTACTCTCCCTCGGTCGGCCCGTTCGACAGCGGGGCAAAGGTCGAGGGCACATTCGGCAACCAGAGCTTTGGGGCGCTGACGTTCCACGGTTACGATCAGACGACCGGAAATACGTTCAGCGATCAGGCCTTTGGATACGAGCACGCGATTCAAGGTGGATCGTTTCTGTATTGGAGCGACGGCGTGCTGGCCAATCACTCCATTTTCGGAACCGACGACACGATCGAGGGCGGCATGGAGGCTCGCGATTTGCAAAACGGGATGGTCTATTATTTCGATCATTCGTTCGAGAACGGGTCGTGGACCGGCCACGCGGATCTCACGCAAGCCTTCATCGACCGGCATAAAGGCAACACCGAGTTCAACATCGGTTACATGGACATATCGCCCAACTACAATCCGATCGACGGGTACACGGCCAACTCCGACATTCGCGGGCCGCAAGCGTACGTTCAACTCACCGGCGCGAGCAGCGCGATTAAGAACTACGGAATCTTCCTAACCGGGGATCGTTTTCTCGACGACTCGGGAGCGGTTCACCAAGCGGACGCCCAGATTTTCGTCAACGCGACATTCGCCAACGGATTCTCGCTCAACGGCGTCGGTCAAGCGGTCGGCGAGCTTCGCTCGTACGGGATCCCGTCTGGTCCCGGCTGCAGCGGTCCGATCGCGTATACATCGAGCTTCTCGGGTGCGCCGTGCTACCGCGACGGTTTTACGCAAGCGTTCGATCTCACCCAAATTCCGATCGGGTATCGCGACGGAACCCCGACGCCGATCGACGCCAGCTATTCGTGGGGACCGTTCGGCGACAACTATATCCACCTGTTCACGATTTCGACGAGCCGTCCGATCGGACGCCGGCTCAGCCTCGGACTCGAATATGACGGAACGTTGCAGCAAGCGTTCTCAAACGGCGCGATCGATTCGCAATGGCTGCGCCGCGTTTCACTTTCGTACGGGATCTCGAGCGAAAGTACGTTCACGCTCGAGCTGCGCGACATCAACGGTCTCGGCGGCTTCGCAACACAGGTCGGCAACAATCTCGCCGTCGCATTCCATCAACGGCTGCGCAGCGGTGACGAACTCTACGTGAACTACGGCAGTCCCGCCGCCGGCGCTACCTTGAATCGTTTAATCGTAAAGTACGTCTTTCATGCGGGCGCCGACGAAGGGACGTAGCCCTCAATCGTACGCTCCGCGCACGTACCAGTGCGCGCCCTGGCGATAGATACGATACAGTTCGCCGTCTTCGAGCAACACATCGTATTCGTCGCGCACCACATCGTGTTGGGGCCAACCGGTATCGATGCGCCACGGCCCGGCACATTCGAGCACCGCGCGCGGCGGATCGCCGACCGATGCCGGCTCTCCGGCACGCAAACGCACGGCAATTTCCGCGACGGTCAGTAGCCGCAGTTGGGGTACGACCGTATCGGACGGCGCCGCCTCGGTCCTACCGCTTTGCAGTACCGTCCGTTTCGGTAACTCGAACCGATCGTACGAAAAACGATCTTCGAGCGCGTGCGCTTCTTTGGTACGCGCGCGCCGGACGGGGGTGCCGAGCACCGATTCGAGCCGCGCAATGGTAACCGCGACGGCTTGCGGATCGAGATCGTCGCCGGCCAGCAGCGCCAGCGCTTCTCCACCTTCTTCTAACCCTGCCGCGCGCACGCGCAAACCGACGATTGCGGCCGAAAACGTCGCGCCGTCGAGTTTCGCGCGCACGACGTCGAACATCGCGCGTTCTTGTGCGGTCGGCGCGGCCAGCAACACGTCGAAGCGGTGCGTCTGCGCGTCTTCTAACTCGAGGGTCAATTCGAGCGCGCCGGCACGCCGGCCGCTGCGTTCTAGATCTGAAGCGATACGCGACAGCAACATCCGCAAGGCGAAGAATACCTGCGCTTCGTCTTCGGCACGCCCTTCACCGAATAACGCCGCTTCGATCGCCGCCGAATGTCCGCGCGGAACGAATGGTGTCGAATCGTCGCCGCGAGCGAGCGCGTGCCATCGCGCCGATCGCGCGCCGAAACGACGCACGAATGGTCCGTGCGGAAGTTTGGCAAGATCGCCGAGACGTTCGACTCCCAACAATCGCAAGCGATCGATCGCATCTTGGTCGACGTCGAGCACGGCCAACGGTAACGGTGCCAGCAACGTGCGCTCCCGTCCGGCCGGAAAAACCGTTCCGTCTTTCGTAAACGCCGCTCCGCGTGCGGCGATACGATTGATGCCGGCGCCGAAACGGGCGCGCACGCCGGCACCCTCGAGCACCGTTCGAGCGTGCCCGATCCATTGGAGCGGCGTTCCCGGCATGCCGCGCATATCGATAAACGCGAGTCCCGGGCGAACGTCGTCGATCAGCGGCGAGACGGCATCGAGCGCATCGAGTGCGTCTTCCCACACAGCGACGTCGACCGGAACCGCTTCAACGCACAGCAGCACGGCGCACACGCTCGCGACGAATGGGACGATCTTGCGCCAGCACCCGCTCGCGCAATTGGGCACCCGCAACCGCATCGATAGCCCGTATGCGGGCGTACGCACCGGCGGCCGCGCGTTTATCTTTTCCGATCGACGCGCGCACGTCGTAGCCGGCGAGCGTGCACCACGGACCGCGCGAGCCGTGCAGCACGACGCGCTCGAGCTCGCAGCGCAGCCGCACCGATGCGGCCGCGGCCAGCTCCGCACCGGCGCGCTCGGCGATTGCGACGAGCAGTACACCGGAACGGTGTGCGACGGCCGCCAGGCGCATCCAAGCCGCCGGCCGCAGTGCGGGCGCGCCCATCAAGACCAAACGGCAGGCGCGCGAACGAATCAGAATGTCGGCCGCTCGTGCGATGCCTTTGGGGGTGGCCGCCGATACCACCATGAGCCGGTCGAGCCGGACGCCGGCTCGAACCAGATCCGGCGGATACAGGCCGCCATCGTCGATGACGGCGGCCAACGCCGTCCGGGTAACGCCGGCCAGCATACGAGCCAGAATGCTCCAGCGGCCGCTTCGCCCCTCGAGCGCGACCAAACCGCCGGTGGGAAAACCGCCGCCCAATGCCCGGTCGAGGGCCGGAATCGAGGTGGGAACGGCGTCGGCAATCCGTAGTTGCGGTGCCGATGTGTGCCCTCCGGACAACGTGGCTTTAAGTGCGGAAAACGCCTCGCGGCGGTTCGCATCCGAGTCGGAATTCGTTCGATCCGGCGCCATGGGAGCACAGCGTATCGAACACCTGTTCGTATGTCAAGGGGTTCCAGGCGGCGGTTTTGGTCCAGGAGTCCCGGTCTTATTAGCGCAGGAGCAAGGATCGGACCGTTCGCTGCATTTTGCGAAAGGATGCATATGTTACACCGAGCCC
>JBDTKL010000021.1:0-4044 GCA_039935355.1 Candidatus Tumulicola sp. | reverse complement strand
GCTTCCGCCGACCAGTACGTAATGGAAATGGGCGACGACAAAATACGTGCCGTGCACGTCTAAATCATAGGGAACCGCCGCCAAAAATACGCCCGTGATGCCGCCGCAGGTAAACAGCGCCACGAACCCGATCGCAAAAAGCATCGCGGTCGTGAAATGCAGTTTACCGCCCCACAAGGTCGCCGTCCAAGAGAAGATCTTTATGCCGGTCGGAATACCGATGATAAAGGTGATGATCATGAACGGCAACTGCAAGTACGGCGCCAGCCCAGACGTGAACATATGATGCGCCCAAACCAAGAAGCTGGCCAAAGCGATCGCCATGGAGGAAAAGGCGATGAGCTTGTACCCAAAAATCGGCTTGCGCGAGAACGTCGGGAGAATCTCGGAGATCATCCCGAAGGCCGGGATAATCATGATGTACACGGCGGGGTGCGAATAAAACCAGAACATGTGTTGCCAGAGTACGGGGCTTCCGCCCTTTGCCGGATCGAAAAATGGAACGCCGAACTGTCGTTCGAGAAATAATGCACCCAACGCCGCGGATAACGCGGTGGTTGCAATCATCAACATCGGCGCGGTTGCGAGCTGTCCCCATACGAAGAGCGGCATTCGCGTTAAGGTCATTCCCGGGGCGCGCAGTTTGAGAATCGTGACGATGAAGTTGAGGCCAGTCATCGTCGAACCGATTCCAACTAAGAAAATTGCCGCCGCCCACATCGAGGTGCCGGCACCGCCTTGCAGCGAGATCGGCGGATACTCGGTCCATCCGGCGGTCGGCGCTCCGATCAGGAAGGACGAATACAGCATCAGTCCGGCGACGGGAAATATCCAGAAGGCCAGCATGTTAAGCCATGGGAACGCGACGTCGCGCGCGCCTATCTGCAACGGCATGATGAGATTGCCGAAACCGCCGGTCAGCAGCGGAATGACGACCAGCCAAACCATCGTGCTTCCGTGAATGGTGTACACTTCGTTGTACGTGGCGGTCGATACGAACCCGCCGTTGGCATGCAGCAGCTGCGTCCGGATCGTTTCGGCCAGCAGGCCGCCAAGTGCGAAAAAGATCAATCCGGTTACGATGTATTGAATTCCAATGATTTTATGATCGGTGGAAAAAACGTAGCGGCGAATAAACCCGGCCGGTTCCGGATGAACGTGTCCCTCAATCTGTACCGGCGCCGTGGCGATCATACTCCTAGAGTATCGCTCGCAGCGAGGTGCCGCATTGACTCCCGTCCTGTTCTAATTCAGACAAACGTCTTTAGCGCTTCTTGAGATCCTTCGCCGCGTTCTCGCACTCCGATATGCAACGACCGAGTTCGCTACGATACAAACGAAGGCGGCGAAGCCCGTGACGGAAGCGGCTTCGAGCAGTGCGGCATTCGCACAGGCAACCCCCACCGCACCGACCAGCACGCCGGCCTGGTACGCGCCAACGGTAATCCACGACAATCTACCATCCAGTACGCAATCCGGACGCGTGTCGTCATCATCTCCCAGAACGAGCGTCAGCAGCACGCGCACGCCGATGTGATGGATGTGCGCGATAACGGCACAACCCAGGAGCCCGGTTAGAGCGATGTAGACGGCGGCCAAGTATGCCGGTGAGAACCATCCGCCAACTAAGGCGAAAACGCCCGTGGCGACTGCGCATACGGCCGACGTCGCCATAAGCACTTGTGGCGGCCGGTGGCGCACCGTCGCGTGCGCCACCGACGTACACAACGTCGATCGCAAAAAAGAGCAGACCGACCAGCACTATTCCCAGGCCCACCCGCACGATTGCCGCCGACGCAACGGCGGCGCCAACCACCGCACAAAGGATCCCGGTCAACAACAGCGTCGCCGACGCGACGTGCAACGGTTTGAACCGGCGGCTTGGGTCCGCGATCGGGACAAGCGTGCGGCCCACACGCCTAGGAGCAACAGGTTAGCAGCCGCCGATGCCGAGCAGCGCATGAACCGCGGGCAAGCGTAGTAGCAAGTGCGGCGGCAATCGGCCGGTCAGCGCATTCGCGAGTATCCCGCCCAGCGTGGCGGTCGCAGCCAAACATAGGAACGGCACCGCAAAGGCTTGCGCCACCAGCGCCGTCGCGCCGCCCCTTCGAATCCCGCGAGCCAGCGGTTCGAACGTCAACGACAGGTATGCCAATACGGTGCAAGCCGTCGCCACGGCGCCATATTCGACCAAACGCAGATCGGCGCTCGCGAAGCCCGCGACCAAAACAAACACGGCCAGTAGGAATAGCGGCAGCAGTGCTCGGCACAAGGTCGCCGTCTTCCAGCGTACGTCCAGGAACGCCGGAAGAGCGTGCAATAAAATTGCAAATGCAATCGACGTAATCCATCCCAACGCGATGAGATGCACCCACGATAGCACCAGAAGCGACACGCCGAACGTTCCAGATCGTGCGATCGCAAAGAGCAACGGCCACGACAGCCCGAAACACACGATACCGAAGACGAGCGGAAGCGGCGGGATCCACGCGCGCACGGCTAGCTAACCCGGGCGGTCGCGATAGTAAGCGGCGTTCTTTTCGATAAAGGACGTCCAACGTTCCGGAACGTCGCTTTCCGCATAAATGGCTTCGACGGGGCAGGCCGACACGCACGCACCACAGTCGATGCAAACCGCGGGATCTATGTAGAGCATTTCGTCCGCGTCTCCGCCCTGAATGCAATCGACCGGACACACGTCGACGCACCCGCGGTCCTTGGTACCGATGCAGGGTTCCGTTATCACGTACGGCATATCCTCACGATACGCCGAGCAGCGACTGCTTGCAGCGACCGGTGCTTGCAATCTATGGCGACAAAAGCAATAATGGGCGAAGCGGAAGTTATACTGGACGTACGATCGATTCCACTGCAAGAGCGGCACGCTCGAATCTTTGCGACGTTCGAGTCGTTAAGTCCAGGCCGCACGCTCACCGTCATAAGCGACCACGAGCCGCGCCCGCTTCGAGCCGAGTTCGGTCAACGCTACCCCGGGAAAACCGTTTGGAACCAGCGACAGATCGGTGACGGCCGGTGGGAAGCGCGAATCGAACGCGTCGTTCAAATAGCCGATTCCATTGCGGACACGCTGCGGCAGAGTAACATGCTTGCCGGAGCGGCCGAGGCCACCGTGCTCGATCTGGCGCACTACACCCGCCGAGCCGTCATCAAGCGACACCACTGCGTGGTCGAGCAACGCATCAACTGGCCGTATATCGGTCTGGTCGATCGAGGTATGGTGCAAGCGCAAATTCCGACCGCGACGGGTCGCTCGCAAGCCGTCTACGAAGCGTTTCCCGGCGACACGTTCGGCGAGTTCGCGTTGCTAGACCGTGGGGCAATCGCATTGCGGTTCGTCGCAGTCCTCGCCGAAACCGCGGTGTTGCTCATCCCGATCGATCGCTTTCGCGCGGTTATGGAGCGCGAGCGGTGCGTCGCCAAAAATATCGAGCAAGCCGCAGCGCAACACGCGCGCGCAACCATCGAGCGTTACACCACACACATCGAGCTTTCTTCAACGGCACGCGTCGCTTCGGCATTGTTGCCGTTTGCATCTCCCGGCGATGGTTTGACCCCCGCCTCGGCGCATTTGCCGTCGATGACGCAAACGGACTTGGCTACCTGTGCCGGTACCGTAAAGGAAGTCGTCGGTCGAGCGTTGGCGGAGATGGAAGTGTTCGGTGCCGTACGCCGGCAGGCCGGACACATTTATCTTTTAGACCGGGCCAAGCTCTTGACGCTTATACAACGAGGTTAGCTCGTCGAGTGGGAACGGTGCTGCCTAGTGGCACGACCTCTTCGCGCTTACGGTGGCGCGAGAATCGGAGCCCGGGGACGGACCGGGTGGAGCGTGAAGATGTGCGCATGCGATGTATTGGCCGTTTCCTTGTCCCGGTCGCCTTTGCGGCCGTTTTTTCGTTTGCCGCCGCACGCGCTCAGGCGGCCGGCGAACCAATCGTTCTGCGGGTGGACACGTCGGCCGCACCATCGCAGAACGTGGTCACGACGCGTGAGATCATCCCAGTTCAGCCCGGAAAGCTGACG
>JBDTKL010000020.1:0-10186 GCA_039935355.1 Candidatus Tumulicola sp. | reverse complement strand
ACGTGCCGTTCGTGGGCCTGCGCGCCGGCGTCGTCTATCACCATAACGTGGTTGGGTTCGCACCGCTGACGGCAGCCTACGGAACGACGCATCTGTGGCTGAGGGGTGTCCTTGGGATCGGAAAAAGGCTGACGTCGGAGTTGGCGCTACACGTCGCAGGGCCGGCGTCCGGCTTACCATTCTTGAACCGGCTGATGGGCGACGAGCCGGTGCGGCTCGACGCGGTTGCCCACGGAATCGACTTGAACTTTGCGGTGCATGGAGCGGCTTCTTCGGCCCGCGGCATCGGTCCGATGGCCGCGATCTTCGAACTCGGGCCGACCGGTACGGCCGAGGTTTCGCCGTTCTGGCTGCATTCCGGCTCGGGCTCCCTCACCGGCGGCTATCAGCTCGATCGTCCACACGCGTCGAGCGCCTATTGGGCGCTGGCCGACGGTCTGTCGGTACACGCGTTGCAAACCCAGTTTCCCGGGCTGACGCTGCCGGTCGTTCCGCCGATGTCCGGCAGTCTGCGCGCGGCCGCGATCGTGGGCGGAAACACCGGACGCGATGCAGCTCTCGCCGGAACGATTGTGACCGGCGCGCTGACGATCGCGACGGTCCCGTTTGCGTTCGCACGAGCTTCCTTCGATGGCTCGCCGGCCGCGGCGCGCATTACCGGCATCCGCGCCGCCGGACCGTGGGGAACGTTTTCGGGGAGCGGGCAGATGTCGTCGACGGCGTTCGTTGCGGGCGGCGACTATCGCGGAACGTTCGAAGGGTTGCGGCAATTTATCGGGCCCGATCTACGAGCGCGGGGTGGCATCTCGGGCGGCGCGTCGATCGCCGTTGAAGGCAATAAGATCGTCGTACAAGGGCGAAACATGCGCTTGCACGACGCGAGCTTGCGCGGGATTCCGGTCGACTCGGTCGATCTAACGCTGGCCGTCGCCGGTCCGCAGTTGCAAATTTATTCTGCGCGCGCGCGAGCCGACGGCGGTGAAGTCGTCGCGTCGGGGTCGTTCGGACTTTCGCCGCACGGCGACCCCGGCAGCTTGGCGCTTGCCGTACGCGACATCAAAGCTGCCGGTTTGCGCGGTCTTGGATTGCCGCTCGATGCCGGCCGGGTTACCGCGTCGGGCCGGCTTTCTGCCGGTTCGCCGTTGCCCGAATTCAACGGCGGCGTGGCGATCGTGGGCGGACGCCTGCAACGCTACGCGATTTCCGGCGACGGCGACGTGTCGCTTTCGGGTGAAACCGCGCACTTGCGTCGCGTCATCGGGTCGCTCGGAGCGACGTACGCGAAAGTCGACGGCGACATCGGATCGCTCGTCGCGGGCGGCCCCTCGTTCGCGCTCGATGCGGACGTTCCGGCGGCCGACGTCGCTTCGACGCTGCACGCGCTCGGATATCCCAACTACATGACACAAGGTACGTTCAACGCGCGACTGCACATCGGCGGTAGCGGTGCCATGCCGAACGTCGGCGGCACCGTCAACGCACCGGCAGGCAACGTCAACGGTTTACCGTTCGTCGATGCGACGGCGCAACTCTTCGCCAACGCGAATGGGGTGCGCGCAAACGGCGGCAGCGTCCGAATCGGTTCGACGGCGGCGCGCTTCGATGCGTCGACCGGCCGCGAGCGCACGGGCGTAACGGTCGACGCGCCATCGGCCGATCTCGCCGACTTCAACAATTTCTTCGACGCCGGCGACCTGCTTGCAGGACGCGGTAGCATCGCACTGAGCGCATCGACCGATCGTGCGCGCATGCGTAGCCGCGGGAACGTGGCCATCGACGGACTGGCGTGGCGCGATCTGCCGATCGGCGGCGCCGTTGCGAACTGGTCCAGCGCGCACGATGCCGTCACCGGCAGGTTGTCCATAGGAGGAAAAGACGGCCGGCTGCAAGCCAACGGTTCGCTCGCACTGCGGCCGTCGAGCGATCTGCAAACGACGATCGCGGATTCGCGCTACAACCTTTCCGCCACGGTTACCAATGCCGACTTGTCGTTATGGAGCGCCGCATCCGGCTTCGCGCAACTGCCGATCCGCGGGCGCGCCGACGCGGCGATGCGGATCGACGGACGGTATCCGAACATCGCAATGCGCGCACGGGCGGCGGTGCGAGACGGTGGCGTCGGGCCGCTCGTACTCGACACGGCGACGGCGGCGGTACACGCGCGGAACGGGCGATTGACGATCGACAACGCCGAAATCGCAACGCGCGGCTTACAAGCGACCGTGGGCGGTTCGATCGGACTGCGTCCCGGCGATCCAGTCGACGTGGCGCTTCATGCGGCCACATCGCAATTGCCGGTGTTGGTCGCACAAGTAACCGGCGCAAGTATTCCGATCTCCGGATCGTTCGAATCGACCTTGCACGTCGGCGGAACGTTCCGTTCGCCGTCGTTTGTCGCCGGGATCGACGCGACGGACGTCGACGCGTACGGCATCGCCATCTCGTCGTTTTTCGGGGAGGTGCGATTGCACGGGCGATCGCTCGTGCTATCGAATGCCGGCGCGACGATTTCCGGAGGCGAGTTGACGCTGGCCGGGTCGTTGCCGTTAGAGTTGGCGCCGCTGCGTATCGGTCCGCAAGATCAACCAATCAGTTTCGATATCGATGCGGTGGGGTTGAATCCGGCCGCGCTCGACGGATTGCTCGGCAACGGCACGCGTTTGAGCGGCTCGATCGACGGCCATCTCGGGTTGACGGGAACGATCGCGCGGCCGATCGTGATAGGACACGCGACGCTGCAAAACGGTTCGTACGTCAGTAATGTCGAGCGGACGCCGATTACCAACGCCGTCGGGCGTTTGACGTTCGACCGCACGAGCGTGTCGATCGATCGCGCCGGCGCTCGGGTTGGATCCGGCACCGTCGATGCTTCCGGCCGAATCGCGTTTCCGCACGGCTTTCAAGCGCGAAGCGGATTTTCGTTTGTAGTCAAAGCAATTGCGACCGGCGCGCAACTGGATTTACCTGACTACGGCACCGGCACGCTCAACGCCGATCTCGCGATCACGAAGACGCCGTCGTCTTCAGCGCTCCTTTCGGGCAAAGTAACGTTGTCCGATGCGAGCCTGCCGTTCGCTGCCTTCTTGCACGCCGCGCAAGGCGGCGACCCAAACGCCGCCACGAGCGCAAGCGCCTTCCACTTCCCGCCGCTGGCATTCGACGTGGATGCGGCTGCCGGTCGCAACGTGCGGGTGCGCGGATCCGGATACGGCGCCGGACTCGATATCGGCGTCGCCGGTTCGGTGCGGTTAGCCGGCACGACGAGCTCTCCGCAGTTGATCGGCTCGATCGGCTCGACGGGTGGTACGCTCACCTATTTCGATCGCGCGTTTCGGGTGCACGAGGGCAACGTGTCGTTCGCCCAAGGTGCCGGACTCGTCCCCGACATCCACGCGGTCGCCACCACGAGCGTCGTCAACCCCGATCCGGACCGCGCGCGCAATCCCTACGGGCAAGCAGAAATCACGATTGCCGTCGACGGTCCGATCGACGGTCTGAAAATCGACTTCACGACCAATCCGTCCGGTTACACCCGCGACCAAATCATTTCGATGATCGCGCCGTTCGGTGGCTTCCTGAACGGCATCGCGTTCAATGCACAATCGCCGTACCAAGTCGAATCGCCGGGCGGCATAACGCCACTCGGCGCGGTCTCACCGTTGCCGGCCGGCGCGTACCAAACGCGAAACGGCGTGATCACTGTGGGTCAGGAAGCGTTCAATATTCTCAACGCGCAGTTTGCCGCGGGCTTGCTTGCGCCGCTCGAGGGTGCGCTCGGCCAAGGGCTCGGTCTCTCGAGTGTCGATCTGAACCTCGGTTACTACGGAAACGTGGGGATTACCGCAACCCGGCTGCTCGGGAAAACGGTGAGCGCCGTCTATTCGACCACCTTCGGGATTCCACAAATTCAGTCGTTCGGTATCAAGATGCAGCCGAGCCCGTTTACCTCGGCGACGTTGAACTTTTTCTACCAAACGAGCCCGACGAAGCTCTTCCAAGAACCGGTGACGATCGTCGGGCCGTCTAACGGTCTTCTATCTCAGCCACTGCTCGGGAATAGCGGCTTTAACGTATCGGTGCAGCGCTACTTATGGTAAGTGGTTGTTGCGTTGCGGCGCAATTGCTCAATCCGACCCTAATCTTCAAGGCAAGGACCGGGGTCCGGCGGGGCGAACACGCCGACCCGGGTCCCATCAGGTGCGTCCGTTCGCACCCGCCATTTGCTGGCGCCGTCAGCTTCGCTCTTTCATTTCGAGGACGATTTTTCGCATGACCTTCGACCTTCGGGGCGCCCTCCGCGCGCTGGCGTGCTGGGCCGGCGCCCTGCTCGCGTTTGTGATCGCGGCTTCGCCGATGGTCGCCGCTACCGCACCCGCGAACGGGAACCAGATCGTTTCCGTCGATGTCACGGGCAATCTGCACGTGCCAACGGCGACGATCATGGCGGTCGTGCAAGCGCGTCCCGGGCAGGCGTACGATCCGAAAGTCATCCAAGAAGACCTAGCGCGGATTAACTCGCTCGGCTACTTCGCCGATATCGCGCCGCCGCTGATCCGACAGCGTCCGAACGGCATCGCGATCACGTATCGCGTCGTCGAAAACCCCGTCATCACCAAGATAACGTTTGCCGGCAACCAAAAGGTGCCCAGCGATACGCTATTGGCGTTGATGGACTTGTCGGTCGGCCAGGTGTTCAATACCAACACCTTCCGGCAAGACGTTCTGAAGATCAACAACTATTACGAGCGCATCGGCTACGCCGGCCAGGTGCCCACCCACGTGAAAGACATCAACCTGGATCCGAAAACCGGTGCGGTGACCCTGACGATTCAAGAAGGTCTGATCGTGCGGCACATCATTATCGGCGGCGACCCGCTGCTGCCGCCGCAGATCATTCTGCCGGCACTGACGGTCAAGGTTGGGACCGAGTACTCGGATGCCGTCCGCGACGCCGATTATAAGGCGCTGCAGAAACTGTACGAAGATAAGTTCCATCTCGAGCTCGGCAACTTCGAAGCCGGTCCCGATCCGTCGTCGATCGATCTCAAAGCGGGCACGGTCGACGTCAAGTACAACATTTACGTGGCTCGCGTCGCCGCGGTCGAGATCACCGGAAACACCCGCACCAAGGACGCCGTCATCCGGCGCGTTCTGCGCGAGGTACCGGGTACGGTTCTCAACACCGACGCCGTCAAGCGCGATTACGAGCGTCTCAACTCGCTCAACTTCTTCTCGAAAGTCGAACCTAACATCGTTCCGGGTCCGGATCCCAAGAAGCCGCAACTCGTAACGTTGGTGTGGCACGTCACCGAGCAGCGTACCGCACAGGCCTCGGTCGGCTTCGGCTACTCGGGTGGATTGACCGGACAGGGCTTGTACGGCACGCTTGGCTTCTCCGACAACAACTTGCAAGGCACCGGCAACTCCGGATCGCTGCAGCTGGAGAAGGGCGCGCGCACCGGCGTCGCCCAGCTGTCCGTCCAGGTGCCGTATCTGGGCAATACTCCGCAGTCACAAAAATACAGCGTCGGCGGTTCGCTTTTTACGAACAACACGACCTACTACTATCCGGTCTACGGCGTCACGTCGAACAGCCCGGGCATCAAATCGGTCGGTGCCACGCCGGCACCGATTCCCGTGACGCTGTACGGATCGAGCTCGTCGTCGGAGTTGTCGAACGTCGTCGCGACAAACTCGTCGAGCGCCACCGGTGCCAATGCGAGTATCGCTCGACGCTTAAGCGATTATACGATTCTGTCCGTAACGGGCGGAGCGCAGACGATTCGCTATAGCACGACGGTGCCGTCTCCGTACTACTTCCAGGGCAATCAGCCGAACATTTTCGTCGGACCTACGCCCGGTCCGATCAACTCGAGTATCAACTCGACTGGCGGCTCGTTCGGTATCGCCGCATCATCGATCGCCAATGTCAATACCGGTGCTCCGTACAAGCTCAACACTGCCGTCATCGGTTTGACCACTTCGACGCTCGACGATCCGTTCAATCCGCGCAACGGCGTGAACGCCTCCCTGACCTCGATGATCTCGATGCCGGCATTCGGCTCGAACTTCAAGTTCACGCAGTCCACGTTGAACATCGCGAAGTTCTTCCCGGTGCTCAAGGAGGCGACGCTCGGCTTCCACTTGCAGTTGAACGGGTCGTCAGGCGTGATCCCGCCCAGTCAGTTGGTCACGTTCTCCGACCAGCAGATGCGCGGATATAACACCGTGTTTTATGCGACCGACGCAGGGCTCGGGCAGATCGAGCTTCGGCAGCCGTTGGCGCTGGATCGCCGAATCACGCTGGCGGCGTTCATCGACGAACTCGACTACCGCATTCGCGGCGCCTACCCACTGTTGGACCAGTATACGAACCGCATCGTAGGATATCCGGGTAACTGGGCGCTATACGGCGACTACGGCGTCGGCGTTCGATTCGACGTCCCGCAGCTTGGGCTGCGCACCGTACGTATCGACTTCGCCAAGGGCGTCGATGGTACGCACACGAGCTTCGGCATCGGCCAGAGCTTTTAAGAGGAACGTATGAAGCTTCGGATCATCGGTTCTTTCGCAGCTGCCGCGCTGTTGGCCGTCGTCGTCGCTCCGTCGTCGATCGGCGCCGACCTCACCGACGTTGGTTTCGTCGATCAGGCGCAGTTGGCTAGTATGCCGCAGTTCGTCGGCGCGAATCGCGCCTTGGCAGGCGCCAAGGCGCAGATGGACGCGCAGTACAACGCTGCGTTGCGGCACGTTGGCAGCGACGCCGATCGCCAACGCATCACGCTGCAGTTCCAACAAGCATTTCAAGATAAGCAACGCGAGATCGTCGGTCCGATGTTCCAGCGCGCGCAACTAGCGATCGCGCAAGTGAGCTCGGCGAAGAACCTTTCGATCGTCGTCGATAAGCGTATCGTCATTTTTGGCGGTCAAGATATCACGCGCGATGTCGCGACGCTCTTCTCGAGCGGTCAAGCGCTGCAGCCGCCGGCCGCGTCGCCGCCGCCGTCGGAGATCGGATTCGTCGATCAGTCAGTTCTCGATAACGTCGCGAAAGTCAAAACTGCAAACGACCAAATGACGCAGTTCGAAACGACCCAACGCACCCTGTTCGCGCCGCAACTGGCACAAGCCAGAACCGACGCCGATAAGAAGAAAGTCTTCGACCAGTTCAATAAGGTTATCTCCGATAAGCAGGACCAGTTGCTCAAGCCGCTCGTCGACCAAACGAAGAGCGCGACCGCCAGCGTCGCGTCGTCGAAGAAGCTGCTGTTGGTGATCGATCGTGCCGACGTCATTTATGGTGGCACGGACATCACCGCGGATGTCCAAAACGACCTCGCCAAATAAGCTCCGAACGCTCGCCGTCGCGATGCTTGTCGCGACCGTGCTGCCGTCCGGGTGCGGCGCAAACGTGCATTCGTCGTCGATCCGCGGCACGGGCTACGTCCGCTTGGACGAGGTCGTAAAGCATCATCCGCTGTATCCGCAACTTTCGCAAATCGACGACGCGATCGCCTCGATCAATTTAAGCGCGGCGGCGCCGCGCGTCCCGTTGAGCGCGTCGCAGATCGCCAAGCAGACGACGATACTCAACGGCGAGTTGCGGGCGGCGCAGGATCGCGCCAATAAGATACTCGCACAGAAGCAAAGCTCGTACGCGGCCGAAGAAGCGCAGGCCGTTTCTGCGGCGCTGCGCGCTGCCGGCGTCAGCGGCGCGGCCGCGGCCGCGATGCAGATGAACGGCGCTTCGGCCTCGCAGGCACGCCAGGCCGTCGTGGCCGCCAATCAAGATTTCCAATCGTATCAGCAGAGCGTTCTTTCGGCCGGTAACGCCGCGTCCAATTCGGTCGTGCGCCAGTTACAGATACAGGCCGCGCAAAAGTACCGCGCCAAGGCCGAGCAACTGCAGCAGCAAGAAACCGACGCATCGCTCAAACTGTCCCAGGCCGATGCGTCGCAGCGATTGGCCATTCGCACCCGTCTCTCCAATCTGGCGATGGACGAGAGCACCCGTAAGGATCTGCAGAACCAGCTCGCCGCGCTCAATGTGAAGGAGAACGACGCGCTGGACGCACAGCGCCGTTCCGACGCCGCAACGCTGCAGGCCTATCATCGCCAACTCGACGCGCAGACCTCGAGCGCGATTCGATCCCAGGTCTCTTCGATGCAAGGCGAGACCCGAGCCAAGTTGCTGGAGCGCCGGAACGAAGTAGGGGCCCAGTTGCGGAACATGGGAGCCGCCCCGGCCGTGCCTGCAGCCGTCCCGCCCAACGTCAAGAAACAGATCGCCGACATCCATCGCACCTTCACGGTGCAATTCCAGAGAGACGCGCAAAAAACGGTAGGCGACTACAACGCGACGAAATCCGACCTGGACCGGCAATTTGCTGCGCTCCACGGCGCAGACGTCGGGGCCACCGGAGCGGCTGCAACCGAGCTTGCCGCATTGCAGAAGCGCCGGGGAGCGCTCTACAAACAGATCTCCGATCAGGTTTCGCGCGATGCGTCGCGCATCGCCCAAGAACGCGGTTTTAGCATCGTCTTCGAAAACGTCAACGCCGCCCCGGGCGGCTACGACCTGACGAACGACATCATCAAGGACGTCGAAAGCCAACACGAGTGAAAAAGCATCTTTACGCAGTCTTTTGCGCCGCCACCCTCGCCGGTCTGACCGGTTGCGGCACGTCCAGCCCCATCGGGCTGGTCGACGTGCAGCGCATCGTTACGAACTGGCCGGAATATCAAGGATATCAAAATCAACTGCTAGCGGACGAAAAGTCGATCCAATCGCAGCGCGGAAACGCTCGTCAGAAGCAACGCGCGGCGTTCGTCATGGAACAAAAGTACAGCAAGATCACCCAGCGGTTGACGCAGCAGATCCGCGACGCGGCCACCAAAATTGCACAGCAGAAGCAGCTGAAGCTCGTGTTGACGCGCGAGGGTATCGGCTACGGCGGTGTCGACATCACCCCCGACGTCGAGAAGTCGCTCAACATTACGGAAAAAGCGACCCCTTCGCCCGGAACGTAGTTTGCTCGGAACGCTTCGTCAACTGTCGGAGCGCGTCGGCGGCCGCGTGGCCGGCGACGGAGACGTTGCGATTACGCGGATCGCCGCCGTCGACGAAGCCGGGCCCGGCGCCCTAACGTTTGCGACCGACGCCCGCTATTTGGCAAAGGCCCTCGCCGGCACTGCGGAGGCGGTGTTGGTCGACGCGGCGATCGCCCCGGAACGTTCCACCAAGCACCTCCTGATCGTGGATCACGTGCGGCACGCGCTGGCAAGCCTGCTGGCGGGCTTGCGCGCGCCCAGGCCGCTGGGCCCACATCGCGATCCGTTGGCGGCCATCGCTCCCGATGCCGCCGTTGCGGCGGACGCCTACGTCGCCGCGCACGTGTACGTCGGTTCGGGCGCCAGTATCGGTCGGGGAACCGCCTTGAGCGCCGGTTCGTACGTTGGCGACGGTGCGAGTATCGGCGATGACGTGTGGCTGCACCCGGGCGCGCGCGTCATGGCGGGCTGCGTGGTGGGAAATCGCGTCGTGCTGCATGCCGGGTGCGTGATCGGCAGCGAAGGTTTCGGCTGGGCGTTTTTAGATGGCCGGCTCGAGCGTATTCCGCAAATCGGCAACGTGGTCTTGGACGACGACGTCGAGATCGGCGCCAATACGTGCGTGGATCGGGCGCAAACCGGAAGCACGCAGATCGGTGCCGGAACCAAGATCGACAACCTCGTGCAGATCGGTCACAACTGCCGCATCGGTAAGAACTGCGTGCTCGCCGCACTCACCGGTCTGGCCGGATCGACCGTCGTCGGCGATGGCGTGCAAATCGCGGGACAAGTCGGCACCAGAGGGCACATGACGATTGGTTCCGGCGCGAGCGTCGCCGGTCAATCGGGCGTTTGGGGCGATGTGCTGCCCGGTACGACGGTTTCCGGTAATCCAGCGCGCAATCACCGCGAAGATTTGCGTCGAGAGGTCATGATTCGTAACCTGCCAAAGCTCGTCGCTCGTGTCGACGTTTTGGAGCGCGCGCTCGAACGAGACCGTGAGTAACGGCGCGACGTATCGCCCGATGACGCAAGCAACGCTCGGCGCGCCACTGCATTTCGAAGGTGTCGGCCTGCATACCGGCGCGCCTTGTGCTGTGGAAGTGCTTCCCGCAGCGGCGAATGCCGGACTCGC
>JBDTKL010000019.1:0-12238 GCA_039935355.1 Candidatus Tumulicola sp. | reverse complement strand
GAATGTTGTTCGGCAAACTCCGACAGGTCGATCCGCACGAGTGCGGATTCGCTGCCGAACAAGGCTTCGGCCAGCGCTTTTGCGAGTTCGGTTTTGCCGACGCCGCTCGGCCCGCGAAAGAGAAACGTGCCAAGTGGTTTATGCGGATCTTGTAGTCCCGCTCGCGCGCGACGAATCGCCGATGCCACCGCGGCGATCGCGGGCGCTTGTCCGACGACTCGGTCGCTCAACGTCGTTTCGAGCGAGAGAAGCCGGTTGGTTTGCGATTCGGTGAGCGCGGCTTGCGGTATGCCGGTCCAGCGCGTGACGACGCCTGCGACGTCTTCTGCCGTTTCGGACGGTGCGTCGGATGTTCCGCGGTTTCGCAATGCCACAGATGCGGCCGCTTCATCCATCAAGTCGATTGCTTTGTCGGGCAAGAATCGATCGGCGATGTAGCGCGCCGAAAGTGCGGCGGCCGCCTCGATGGCTTCGGGTTCGATTCGGACGCGATGGTGGCGAGCGTAGCCGTCGCTCAAACCTGCGAGAATCGTAACCGTTTCCTCGACGCTCGGCTCGTCGACCATTACCGGTTGGAAGCGGCGTTCTAAGGCGGCATCGGATTCGATGTATTTTCGGTACTCGACGAACGTGGTCGCGCCGATGCATTGCAACTCGCCGCGCGCTAGCTCCGGCTTGATCATGGAACTGAGATCGAGCGATCCTTCGGCAGCGCCGGCACCGACGAGCGTGTGCAACTCGTCGATGAACAGCACGACGTCGCGCGCGCTGCGTTTAACTTCATCGAGGATCTTTTTGACGCGGCCTTCAAACTCGCCGCGATATTTTGTTCCCGCAACGAGCGGCCCGAGCGTCAGCGCCAGAACTCGCCGGCCTGCCAACGAGGGCGGTACGGATCCGGCGACGATGCGTTGCGCGAGACCCTCGACGATGGCGGTTTTACCGACGCCGGGTTCGCCGACCAGCACGGGGTTGTTTTTGCTGCGACGCGCCAAGATCGAAACGACCCGTTCGATCTCGTCGTCGCGTCCGATCACCGGATCCAGCTTGCCCTCGCGAGCCAGTTCGGTGAGATCGCGCGAGAAGTTCGCGAGCGTGGGGGTTCCTCGAAAACGGCGGTTCAGCTCGTCGAGCGGCGATCCGCCTTTGCGGCTTTCGTCACCGCTTTGGATCCGTTCGGAAAGAAGAATGCCGCCGGCAATCAGGCCGGCTGCGGCGACGGCAGCGCCGAGGAAGGGCAATGCGCCCGATCCGATTCGTTTGCGCGCGCATTCGGCGCAGAGCTGCTTGATGCCGGCGATCGTGGGAACTGGGCGGTTGCCGCAACCGTCGCAAAAGGTGTTCATCGCCCTCATCTACCCCGGCCGTCGCATCGGGGTTTCGCGCGCGGGGCCCGCGGGCTAGGGCTCGGCCGTGAAGGTGACGGTGACGGTGGCGCTCACGTTGACGTTGGACTGGTCGAACGTCGTCGGAGCCGCGGCGACGGCGGCCATGCGCATCATCGGTTGCGGCCGGAACTCGCCGCCGCCTTGACCGATGCTCTCGATGCCGGTGACATGTAGTCCGGCGGCCGCGGCGAGCGCGCTGGCCGTCGTGCGCGCGTCTGCGACGGCGCGGCGGATCGCTTCAGCTTTACCCGCGTCGGGGTTGGCCGTGCCGAACGAGACATTGTCGATTCCCGTGGCGCCGGCTCCGGTACAGGCGTCGACCACGGCGCCGGCCTTGCCGATCTCGCGAACCTTTACGTCAAATTGACGGCGCACGGCGTAGCCGTACCGGTCGCCCGGCGCGGGTGTTTGTGGCTTGGGCGTGTAGTTGACGGTGTAGTACGACAGCGTGATATCGGACCGTGCGATACCGGTCTGCACGAGCGCGCAGACGACCCGCTCGTACCGCGCGTTGTTGTCGGAGACTGCACGGGCGGCATTGTCGGCGTTGGTTTCGACGGTGGCGCTGACCGTCGCCGTATCGGGCGTGAGCGCGACGCTGCCGCTTCCCGTAACCGTTATCTCGGTCGTGCTCGCCGCAAGGGCGGGGCCGCACGCGGCTGCGGCCAGGAGCAAGGCGGCGAGGCCGGATATCCACTTCTGCATAGAAGAATAACGTCGACGCCGCGACGCCCATGCCCTTGGGGCGGAGGTCGCGGTTAACGTTTAAGGAAGCGCTCGCCCGGGGACGTTACGGTCACAAAGGAGCTGACAACACATGGGTATTCTCGCTTGGCTTGTTTTCGGGTTAATCGTCGGCATCGTCGCGAAATGGATCATCCCTGGCCAGGGACCCGGCGGTATTCTCGGGGACATCATCGTCGGAGTCATCGGCGCCTTTCTGGGCGGCTGGATCTACAACGTGTTCGGCCATGCCGGCGTCACGGGGTTCAATTTCGCCAGCATAATTTGCGCCATTCTCGGCGCCGTCATTTTGCTGTTTCTCATCCGCATGTTTCGCAGCCGAACCGTATAGGTTCGGCCCCGTTCTCCCGTCCGGGGCAGGCGTTTTTCGCCCCGACGCGGTAAAATTGCGCCATGGCCTACGTCATTACGGAACCGTGTATCGGCACGAAGGACAAGTCGTGCGTCGACGTTTGTCCGGTCGACTGTATCCACGGAAAAGATGACGACGAAATGCTCTTCATCGATCCCGAAGTGTGCATCGATTGCGGAGCGTGCGTTTCAGCCTGCCCGGTCGAAGCCATCTTTGCCGACTCCGACGTGCCGGCGCAGTATGAAAGCTACACGGAAATCAACGCCGCGTACTTTCGCGACGAGAAAAAGTCGTCGTGAATCCACAAATCTCGCCAAACACGTTCAACTCGTTCTTCGCCTGGGCGCCGCTGATCATCGGGCTCGTCATCTATGCGGTGTTCTTCGTCGCAAAGCGCCACGAGGCCGCAAACGGACCGTCGCCGATCGGCCAGAGCTTCGCCTGCGCATCCTGCGGCCGGCGTGGCCACCGCGAGCATATGGTTCCGCGCGAACACGATGGCGCCATGAGCTGGTATTGCGGCCGTTGCGCTGCACGGATGGCCGCAACGCGCTAAGCGTTAGCGGCGTCACCCCTCAGATCTGAACCACTTCTCGAATCTCGGGCACTTCGGCGCACACGACCGTTTCGATCGCGCCCTTCAGCGTCATCGTCGAAGCGGGACAGCCTCCGCACGCTCCCAGCATTTGCACGAACGCAACGCCGTCGCGCACTTCGGTTAACCAGACCTCGCCGCCATCGGCAGCGATGCCGGGCCGCACCCGGTCGAGCGCTGCGTTGACGCGTTCTTCGATCGTCGACATGGACGTTATCGAGCTTCGGCCAGCGCGAGAGCGCCCCCTCGGTGCAGCGGGAAAGGCTCCGTTCGCCGCCCAAAGGGGCCGCCGTGAGCGAGCGCGCCGGCTTCGTCGGACTCGGTACGATGGGCGAACCGATGGCGCGAGCGTTGCGCCGGGCGGGGTTTTCGGTTACGGCGAGCGCGCACCGGCGCCGGGATGCGCTCGATCGGCTGGTCTCCGGCGACGGGGTTGTAGAAGCTGCAGATCCGTCAGCGGTCGGGCGCGAGTGCGACGTTGCATTCGTGTGCGTTCCGGACGCTCCACAGGTCGAAGACGCGCTCTTCGGCGAGCACGGGTTGGCGGGTGGATTGGCACCCGGTTCTATAGTTGTCGATTGCTCGACCATCTCGCCGATCTCGTCGGTTTCATTCGCCGCTCGCTTGCGCGAACGCGGCATACGGTTTGCCGACGCTCCCGTTAGCGGCGGACCGGCACGCGCAGCCGCGGGAACCTTGACGATTATGGCCGGCGCTCAGCCCGATGACTACGAACGCATCCGGCCGATGTTAGCTGCGATGGGCAACGCGCATCGCGTCGGCGATGTGGGCATGGGTGAAACCGTTAAACTCGTTAACCAAATCGTAATCGCCAACGTCATGATCGCCAACGCCGAGGCGCTGACGTTTGCGCAACGAGCCGGCGCGGACCTCGATGCGGTCCGGCAAATTCTTTCGTCCGCGACGGGTTCTAACTACGTCCTCGAACAATGGTTACCGAAGACCTGGTTTGCCGGGACGTTCGAAGGCGGCTTCGCGCTCGATCTGTTACGTAAGGATCTAGCGGCGGCGCTCGATGCCGCGCGCGTGGCGAAACATGCTATGCCGGCGACCGCATTGGCCTATCAACTGTATACTGCCCGCTCCGCAGAAGGGGACGGCGCGCTGGACTACAGCGCGATCGCAAAATCGTATGAACGGATCGCTGGAAGCGAAGACGACGCGTAACCCATTTATCCGGGGGCGCGAGCTCAACAAGAAGATCTTGGTCGTCGACGATGAGTCGGCGATCTTGCAGACGCTGCGCTTCAATCTCGAACGCAGCGGCTACGCGGTCGTCACCGCCAGTGACGGGCGTAGCGCGATCGCGACGGCGCAACGCGAGCAACCGGATCTGATCGTGCTCGATATCATGTTGCCGACCCTCGACGGTATCGAGGCCTGCAAGGAAATCCGCAAGTTCAGTTCGGTGCCGATCATCATGCTGACGGCGAAAGACCAAGAGATCGATAAGGTGTTGGCGCTGGAGCTGGGAGCCGACGATTACGTTACCAAGCCGTTCGCGCTGCACGAATTTCTAGCGCGCGTCAAAGCGCGATTGCGTCGGCAGTTGCCGATCCAGTCCGGCCACGACGAGGCGATCGCGCTGGGCGATATCGTTCTCGATCCGTCCCGGCAGCAGCTCACGGTTCGCGGCACGATCGTCGCATTGGCCCCCAAAGAGTTCGCGCTGCTACGCGTCCTGATGGAAAACAACGGACGAGTAGTGACGCGCCAGACACTGCTCGATAAAGTGTGGGGTTACGATTTCGAGGGCGAGCAGCAAACGGTCAGCGTACACGTTCGCTGGTTGCGCGAGAAGATTGAGGAAGACGCCCGCACGCCACGTCATATTCTGACGGTGCGCAGCCGGGGTTACATGTTCAAGGCTTCGTAACGCCGTGGTGCCCGACGCGATAGTTTGGGGATTGCCGGGCGCGATCGCCGGAGCCGCGTGCGCGACGATCGCGGCCGCAGTCCTTTCGCGCCGCCGCGCGGTTCCGTCCGATGTCGCGGCCTCCGCCGGTGCGGTGCCGGAAGATCGCATCGAAGGTGCGTTCGTACGGCTGGCTCGCGCGTTACCGATCGGCGTCGTGTTGGTCGACGCGCAGCGCCGGATCGAATTCGCTAACCCGGCGGCCGGGGCGATCTTCGGATTCGACCTCGATCGCGCGGTGGGATCACACGTCATCGAAGCCATTCCCAGCGTCGATATCGAACGCCGCATCGGCGATGCCCTAACCGGTGAAGCCTCGGTCGCACCGATGTCGCTGAGCGCGCAGGACGGCGGGCGAGTGTATCGCGTCTCGGTGTACCCGCTCTTGGGCGAAACCGGGACGATGGAGCGCGTCGTCGTTTTGGCCGACGATCAAACCGCGCTGACGCGCCTCGAGCGCGCTCGCCGCGAGTTTCTTTCGAACGTGTCGCACGAGTTGCGAACGCCGTTGTCGTCGATCAAGTTGATGATCGAAACGGTGCTCGCATCGCCCGACGACGAAGCCGGCGACCTCTTTTTGCCCCAAGTGTTGCAACAAGTCGATCGTCTGGTGGCGTTGGTCGGTCAACTCTTAGAGCAGGCGCGTGCCGAGTCGGGTCAGATGAAGCTCGCGCTACGTCAAATCGACTTAGAAGAAGTGGTCCATCCGATCATTTCGTCGTTCGAGCCGCAGGCTGTCAGCAAAGGCGTCGATCTGGAACTCGTTACGCTACGCCCAGTTCAAGTGGAAGCCGACCCCGACCGTTTGTCGCAAGTCTTCGTCAACTTGATCGACAACGCGTTGCGCCACACGCGTTCCGGCGGGCGCATCGCAATCGAACTCGACGCCCGCGGGAGCGACGCAGTCGTTCGTGTCCGCGACACGGGCGAGGGCATTCCGTACCGCGACGTGCCACGAATTTTCGAACGTTTCTATGTGGTCGACCGCTCGCGCCTGCGCGAGAGCGGTGGTGGCGCCGGCTTAGGGCTGGCCATCGTCAAGGGCATTGTCGATGCGCACGGCGGTGCGATTTCGGCCGAGTCGTCGCTGGGCCGCGGCACGACGTTCACGATCCGACTTCCGATCGTGCGAATCAAACGAGAGAGCTGAGGCAGACTTAAACCAGGGATAAGACGCACATAACGTGCGTGTGGCACCCTAAACACATGGAAGCTGCAGCTACGACGAGTCTCCCCGACGGGCCGGATGTCGCGATACGCCTGCAGATGCTGGCCGTCCTCGAGGAACTCTGCCGGGACCTCACCCTGCACGACGTGCGCGAATGGTACGCCGAATCGATGGGCGAGCGTTTCTAGCGCAGGTCCCAGGGCGAGGCGGCGGAGTCTGGCGAACACCACCGCGCCATGACCGCGACCGGCTCCCAGCGACCGATGGTTTCGTCGCAAGCAAAACTGCAAGCCCGCGATTTGAACGTCTACTACGGGTCGTTCCACGCGGTCAAGAACGTGAGCCTCATCATCCCCGACCGTCGCGTGACCGCGCTGATCGGTCCGTCGGGGTGCGGCAAATCGACGTTTATTCGTGCACTCAACCGGATGCACGATCTCACGCCGGGTGCGCGCGTCCAAGGGCAAGTTCTGCTCGATAACTCCGACATCTACGATCGCGGCGTCGATCCGGTGACGATCCGCCACCGCGTCGGCATGGTGTTCCAACGCCCTAACCCGTTTCCGCAATCGATCATGGAAAACGTCACCTACGGACCGCGTTTGCAGGGCGAACGCCGCCCGAAGGTATTGCGTGAAATCTGCGAGCGCAGCCTGACGCACGCAGCACTCTGGAACGAGGTCAAGGATCGCCTCGACCGCTCCGCGCTCGATCTCTCGGGGGGGCAGCAGCAGCGGCTGTGCATCGCGCGCTGCTTAGCCGTCGACCCGGAGGTCATCCTCATGGACGAGCCGGCTTCGGCCCTCGACCCGATTGCGACCAGCAAGATTGAGGATCTCATTCACGTGCTCAAACAACAGTATACGGTCGCGATCGTCACGCACTCGATGCAGCAAGCCGCCCGGATCAGCGACTATACGGCGTTCTTTCTCTTGGGTGAAATGGTCGAAACCGATTCCACATCGTCGATCTTCACCAAACCGCGAGACAAGCGCACCGAAGACTACATCACCGGACGGTACGGCTAATCCGAGGTCCGCGCCGGGCTTACATACGGTGTACGTTGGGTACGCCCCCTTAAACGTTTCATAACAATGACTTAATCCCCAACGGCTACAATTTCTCTGACCCACACGGCTATTGAAGGGAGCAGTGTTCCGCGTGGCTGTTTCAGTATTGCGCTATTTCTTGATATCCGCTGCGGCGGTAGCGGCAACGGCCGCCGGCGCATTTGCGCAAGCCGCGCCGGCTTCGGTCGTGCCGGCGCCGAGCCCGACGCCCGATCCGTTCACCTTCCGCGGATACGTCCGCTCGTATTATTTTACACGTCAGAACGCATCGAACAATCCGGGCGTCCAATTCAACTTCTCGCCGGGCGCGAAGTACAACTCGAACGGCGTTAACCAAGCATCTTGGAACAACGGCCTCAGCCTGCACGCCGACTACGCGCTTAGTAGTCTTCTACCGGGACTGTACATCGGTGGTTCGTACTTCTACGCGAATCCAATCAACGGCACGTGTACGGTCGCGTCGACGCACGCGAAAGGCATGCCGTGCGTTTCTCAATCCCCGCCGAACACGAATCCCGACGACACGCTTCCAGGATTTGCGATGAGCACGTTCCCCGAAGCCTACCTGGGTTTCAAGGGCGGCGGCCTCAGCGTCTTGGCCGGCAATCAGTTGTTCAATACGCCCTGGGCCAATCCGTCGGACTCGCGTTTGAAACCGGCAGCCTTTCAAGGTGCCGACGTTTCGTACGTCTTCGACAAGTCGTGGACGTTCGAAGCGGCCGACATGTGGCAGTTCGAAAACCGCACGAGCAACAACTTCGGAAACACCACGCTGCTCACCAGCTTCCCCGCCGGCGGCGGTGGCATGGGCGCTAATATTTACGAGCCGGGCGGCGGTAGCATCAATACCTCCGGCGTGGCCTACGGACACGTCGGTTACGCTCCGCCGGACAGCCCCGCCACGGTAAACGGCTATTTCTACGGCTTTTCCGACTTGGCGAACATGTGGTGGTTCGATGGAAAGTACACCTTCCAACAAGTGCGGTTCAAACCGTTCATCGCGCTGCAAGGCGGTACCGAAAGCAACGTAGGCCAGTCCTACATCGGTAAGATCCGCAGTTCCGACATCGGCGTTCAGCTGGGCGCGGCCGTTACCAAGAACGTCGTCGTCGCGGCGAGTTTCGACTCGATTCCGTGGCAGAACGATACGGTGAACTTGCCCAAAGGCGTGACGTGTAACAACGCCAACAATCAAATCTCGAGTAAGGGTGCTACGCTCGGGTATTTCTTACCCGGTAACGGCGGATCGTCTGGGCAAGCCGGCGTCTGTTTTACCAATCCGAACGGCACGACCGACATTTACTACGGCGGTTGGGCCAGCCCGTACACCGACTCGTATGCAACGGATCCGTTCTTCACGACGAGCATCAGCCAAGGTATGGCGGACCGTCGCGCGCCCGGTACGTCCTACAAGATCGCAGCGACGTTCACGTCCGACAACAAGCGTTGGGTGTTCACGGCGGCCGACTCCTGGTTCGACTACAGTAACGCGCTGGCGCCCGAGAACACCAACGAGTGGAACCTCGACGGGCAGTACCACTTCAGCCAGGTGAAGGGTAAGTTCTATCGCGGATTGCTGCTGCGGTACCGTTACGCGCAGCGATCCGAGTCTAACGCATACTGCGGTGACGCGCACGCCTCGTGCCCAGGGGGCTTGGCGATCGGCGCCAGCTACCTCGGCGGCCTACCGCTCTTCAAATACAATCGCGCTCAGATCGAGTACGATTTCTAAGCTCCTCAGGGAACTGCTTGAATGAGCCGCCACCATGGCGGCTCATTTTCAATTAAAGTAACCCAGGTTATTTTTCTGATGGCAAGAAAGATGATGTAAGTCGTCTTTTAAGAGGAGCGCCTTTTGGGCTACCGGAGTATCACGCAGTGGTTGGTCGCCGCGGGCGTCCTTTGGACGGCCATGGGGGCGCATGCCCAGGCGCAAACCTCTCCCACACCGGTCCCGCCGCCGACGACGATGCTTACGGCCACGCCGACCCCGGATCCCCTGACATTTAACGGACATTTCCGTTCCTACTATTTCACGCGGCAGAACGCGTCGAACAATCCGGGCGCGCAATTTAACTTCAGCAGCCCGAAGTATAGCTCGACCGGCGTGAACCAGGCCACGTGGAGTTCGTCGATCGGCCTGCACGCGGAGTACGCGTTGCCCGATCTCAAGGGCCTGTTCATCGGTGGTTCTTACGTTTTGGCGAATCCGGTCGACGGCCCGTGTTCGGTCGCGGCCAATCATGCGAAAGGCGACCCGTGCGTCAGTCAGGCTCCGCCGAACACGAACCCGGACGACACCCTACCGGGCTTCGGGCTCGACACGTTCTATGAAGGTTACCTCGGCTTTCGAAATGCGGACTGGTATGCCAAAGCCGGTGACCAGATATTTACCTCGCCGTGGGCCGGCCCGTCCGATTCGCGTTTGAAACCGGCAGCCTTCCAAGGTGCCGACGTGGCCTTCACCGGCCTCAAAAACTGGACGTTCGAGGCGGCCGACATGTGGCAGTACGAAAACCGCACGGCGAACAATTTCTCGAACACGACGCTGCTCACCAGCTTCCCGGCCGGCAACAGCGGCATGCCCGCCAACATTTACGTGCCGGGCGGCGGATCGATCAACACGAGCGGATTTTTCTACGGAAAGGCGGGCTATTCGACTCCGACCGGCCTTACGCTCGACGGCTACTTCTACGGCGTGTCGGATCTCGCCAACATGTGGTGGTTCGAGGGAAAATACGTCTTCACTCAGTCGAAGTATAAACCGTTTCTCGAAATGCAGGGCGGCACCGAACAAAACTCCGGCCTTTCCTACCTCGGTAAGATCGATAGCCAGGTGATCGGTGCGCGCATCGGTGCGAACGTTACCAAGAACATTCAGCTCACCTTCGCCTACGATGGATTGCCGTGGCATAATGAAACGACATTTCTTCCGAAAGGCGCGAGCTGCAGCAGCTCGACCTTCCAACTCACGGCCAAGGGCGTTACGGTGGCGAACTTCCTACCGCTGACGAACAACGGCACCGCCGTGTGCTCGAACAATGCCGATGGTTCCGTCAACCTGTACTACGGCGGTTGGGCCAGCCCGTACACCGACAACTACACGTCCGATCCGCTGTTCACCACGATGGGTGCGCAGGGCATGGTCGAGCGTCGCTCGGCCGGCACGTCGGAGAAGCTCGCCCTCACGTACACGTCCACCAACAACCGGATCACGTTCTTCGCCGCCTACGGTTGGCTTCAATACGGTAACGCGCTCGTGTCGAACGCGAACACGTGGGAGTGGGACATCGACGGCATCTACCGGTTTAGCAAATGGAGCGGGAAGGGCACCTATAAAGGCCTTATGCTGCGCGATCGTTTTTTCAATCGCTACATCGGCAACACGTATTGCGGAGGCCAGAATACGACGTGTCCGTCGGGTTACGCATACGGCGCCGAGTACTTAGGCGGTCTGCCGCTGTTCAAGTACAACCGGGCACAGCTCGAGTACGACTTCTAAACTCTCTCTTTCGAGCATGACCGCGGCGGCCCCAAGTGCAATACTTGGGGCCGTCATGTCATCCATGCGAGCACTTACGAAAGCCGCCCCCGGACCGGGCTTCACTTTGGCCGACGTTCCGATCCCGCGAATCGGCCCCAACGACGTTTTGATTCACGTTGAAAAAGCCGGCGTCTGCGGAACCGACCAGCACATTTATCGCTGGGACGCATGGGCTCAGGAACGTGTTCATCCACCCTTGATCATCGGACATGAGTTCATGGGAACCGTTACCGAGGTTGGCTCGGCGGTGCGATCGGTCGTGCCCGGCGACCGCGTGTCCGCTGAGGGTCACATTGCCGATTTAACGTGTCTGTTGTGCCGCACCGGCCAAGCGCACATTTGCCGGCAAGTGGAAATCATCGGGGTCGATCGCGACGGCGCCTTCGCCGAGTTCATCGCGATGCCCGAATATAACGTTTGGAAGCTCGACCCGGCGATTCCGGATAAATATGCCGCGATCTTGGACCCGTTCGGCAACGCGGTCCACACCGTGATGGCAGCCGGCGTTAGCGTCAAGAACGTGGTGATTACCGGCGTCGGCGCGATCGGTTTGATGGCCGTCGGCGTGGCGCGTGCGGCCGGCGCCAACGCGATCTTCGCAATCGACCGCAATCCCGCCAAACTTGAAATCGCACGACGACTCGGCGCAGACGAAACGTTTCTTGCCGGCGACGAAAGCATCGCCGACCGCGTGCGTGAGAAAACCGGTGGCAACGGTGCCGACGTGTTGCTCGAGATGTCGGGCGCCGAGTCTGCCATCGACGCGGGTTTGGAGACGTTGCGCAACGGTGCGGTCGCAGCGATGCTCGGTATCCCGAGTCAGCCGATTCGTATCGATTTGGCACAGCGCATAATTTTCAAAGGCATCACGATGCTCGGCATCAACGGACGGCGCATGTTCGAAACGTGGTATCAAGCGCAGACGCTGCTGGCGAGCGGGCGCATCGACTTAGCACCGGTCGTGACACACGTGCTGCCGTACGTTGAGTACGATCGTGCTTTTGCTCTGATGGAGAGCGGCGAAGCGGCGAAGGTGGTACTCGACTTTAAAGGAGACCTAGCAACGGCATGAACCAAACCTTCGAACGCAAGCTCCAGGGCGATCTCGACGCGCTGCGCGCGGCCGGAACCTACAAGCATTTACGCCACATCACCACGCCGATGGCGCCGGAAGTCCATATGGAAGAGGCCGGCAACGTCATCGTGCTATCGAGTAACAATTATTTGGGTTTAGCCGACCTGCCCGAAGTCGTCGAAGCCGGTAAGCGCGGCCTCGACCAATATGGGGCCGGCACGGCATCGGTTCGTTTTATCTGCGGCACGTTCGACATTCACCGCACGCTCGAACGGCGCATCGCATCGTTTTTAGGGACCGAGGCGTCTCTATCGTACGTCGCCTGCTGGAACGCCAATACGGGATTGTTTGCGACGATCTGCGATC
>JBDTKL010000018.1:0-7532 GCA_039935355.1 Candidatus Tumulicola sp. | reverse complement strand
GTGCTCTTGGCCACCAACGCGTCGCTCATGCGTTGTTGCAGCGCGTCGTACACGGCTTCGGCTTGTTTGGCATCACGCTGTAACGCCGAGAAGCGCAACGTGTCGTCGGGCAACGACTTGGTTTGTGCCAGCAGTTGTTTGCGCTGAACGCCGAGCTCCGTCAGACCGGCATCGTCGGCAGCGAGCTGCGTGCGGTAGTTGGCCTCAGCCTGCGACAGTTGCTGGTAGATCGGATTGGGAACGGTGCTGGTTCCGGCTACGATCGTCGCCGGCTGCTGCGCAATTTCTTGCAGCAGGCGCGCGTGCTGGGCTTCGAGGCTCACGACCAGCGGATAGCGTTCGGTGTAAGTGCGGCGTGCCGCGCCGAGTTGCGTCTCGACGTCGGCTAACTGCGTGCGCAGCTGCTGTACGACGGGATTGGGTGCCTGCGATTCCGAGCCGGCGGTCGTGGCTTGCATGCTCGCCATTTGCGTGTCGTCGGCCTTGAGCTGCGCGGCTTGTTGGCGGCGATCCAGCATCAGCTGGCCGATACGTGCTTCGACGGAGTTCAGCGAGGCGAGCGTCGCCGTCGCCTGTGCGCCGATATCGGCGGCATGGTGCTTCTTTTCGAACTGAACCATCGCCGCTTCGGCGGTTTTCTGGCGGCGGGCGGCGTCGGGCATTTCCTTCGTAAGGAACTGCAGGGCGGAGTCGGCTTGCGAGGTGATCAGGCTGCGTTCGCGATCCATGAACGCGTTGGCGAAACCGTTGGCGATCTGCGCCGACATTTGCGGCGACGACCAGGTAGCCGAGATGCGGATCATCGACGTGTTATTGATCGGTTCGGCCTTGATGTGGTTCAACAGCTCTCGCGGCGTCATGTTCAGCTTGAGCGAATCGATGACCGAACGTGCGACCGGCGATTCCGTGAGCAGCTCGGCGTACGTTTCGCCCGATTGCACGCCCGAGACCACCATCAACGCGTTGAGAATCGGAAGATTCGTTGCCGAGTCCGGGGTCTGCGTGGGCTGTTTGGCCATGCCGACGATGATGCCGGCATCCGTGGTGTACGTTTTCTTGGTCGTGATCGTGAAGAGCAGCAATAACGCCAGCATGGAGCCCATCGCGATCGCGAAGACCTTCCAGCGACGCCGCGCCACCGCGGCGACCTCGTTCATCAACGCCGACGCGTTGTTGGAATGCGACGCCTTGAGCGACGTCGTCAGGGCGGTACGGTAAATGTCAGCCATCGTTAGAATCCTACGATCATGCGAAGAATGTTGAAGACGTTGCCGGGATTGGTTCCGGGCTTTCTCGCTTGCGGAACGTATACGACGTCGCCGTTTTGCAAACGCGGATCCGACGCCAGCTGCCCGTGCTGCAAGGCGTCGTACAGATTGATTTCCTGCGACGTCGTGCCGGTCGGTGTGGTGCGCGTAACATAGATGTGATTGAGGTCGGCCTGCGCGTTCACGCTGTTACCCGCTTTGGCGATCGCGACGCTGAGCCGGTCGCCTTCGTGCATCTGGACGTCCCCCGGATGGTCGACGGCGCCGACGACTTCGATTGCGAAGGTCGAGCGCGATTGTACGTACACCACCGCGTTATCCGACAACGCGAGGTCCTCGCTGTCGTCGCCTTGGCGCAGGAGCTTTTCGAGCGAGATCGTTTGCACGGCGTCGTTGGGGTTCTGCACGCGTGCGACCGGAAGCGGTCCGACCAGCGACGTGTCCAGTCCGCCGGCAGCCGCCAGAGCGTCCGACAGCTTACCGCTGGAGCGCAGCAGGTATTTGCCGGGCGTCTTGACGTCGCCGAGCATCAGCACGCTGATCTGTCCTTGGGTCGTTACTTCGACGGTGACCATCGGCTTACGGATGTACGAGACGAGTTTATGCGACAGCATCTGCTCCGACGCCGAGGTCGTGAGCCCACCGAAGTGGACGCGTCCAACGAGCGGCAGATCGGCCGAACCGTCGGGAAGAACCGTGACGGTTTGCGTTAACGTAGCTTCTCCGTAGACCGCTACGGCGAGTTGATCGCCGGGATGGATCACGTACGTGCTCGGACTTGCGGCGAACGCGGCCGTTTGTGCGGCGGCGAAGGCGATGACGAACGCGGCAGTTCCTATGAGACGACGCATGAAGGACTCCTTATGCATTTGCAAAGTTCTCCTCAGTACTGACCGAGGGTGCCGTCGTGACGGCCGCGCTGCACCGTGCGCGCGAAGACCCACAACGAAAGGGGAAGCAAAACGGCCGTCAAGCCGACCATCCACAGCACTTCGAGGCGCAGGCTCCACAGCGAAGCGCCGTAGATCGCTCCGCGGAAACCGTTGAGCGCGTGCGTGATCGGCAGCATCCAGCCGACGGCCTGCAGCACGAGCGGCAGTTTGGTCAACGGCAAGTACACGCCGCCGAACAAGCTGGTCGCGCTGTTCACTGCGAACGCCAGCGGCTGCGTCTTTTTGAACACCATGGTCGCGGCCGCTGCGAAGACGCCGATCGGCGAGACCGCGGCGACCGTCAGCAGAACGAACACGATGCCGGTGAGCCAGTTCATGTGGTGCAGGTTGAGGCCGAAGCACATCGCCAGCAAGAAATACGCGACGACGCGCGCTAGCGTCAGCGAGAACGACCACAGGCCGGTGCCCAGCGCGATCAGCGCCAACGGCGTCGGCGTTGCGAGCACCGCCTCCAGCGTGCCGGTGGTCTGTCCCTCGCGAATCGATTCGGCGAAACTCAGGATCGCGTTGTTTTGAAACGTCACGAACGCGAAGCTGACGACCAGATACGTAAAGTAGCTGCCGGTCTGCCCGTTTGCGCCGAACGACGACGACGGTGCGACGATCATCGACAGGTAATACGCGATGGTTACTTCGACCGCGATCGCCACCCATTGCGAATGGAAGTAGGCCGGATACGAGATGGCCGTTTTCAAATCGCGGGTGAAAATCGCGCCGAGCTTCGTGAACGCGGTGCCGCCGAACAACGACGTGGAGCGAACGTTAGTTGCCATGAGTAATCGCCTTGAAGAGTTCGATCGGCGACGGATCGACGACCGAGAAGGAACGCACGCGCTCGCGGGCACCGCCCGTGAGGCGCATCAAATCGTTAAGCGAGCCGTCTTCTATGGCATCGAGCTCGAGCACCGTCGTTCCGTTCACGTGGGTCGTGGTCACGAAGTGCCCGTTGGCTTGTAAGTCGGCGGTGATCGCGTGCGCGGCACCCTCGAACTCAATACGATAGCGCGTCGCGCGCTTGGCGGGATCCAGTTCCGAGGGCGGTCCGATCGCCACGATCGTTCCGTGGTTGACGATCGCGACGCGGTTGCAAATCGCCCACGCTTCTTCCAAAATGTTGGTCGCCAGGATCACGGTCTTGCCGTCGCGCTTGACTAACTCGTCGCGAATCATCCGGCGAAGTTCGTCGGAGTGAATCGGATCGATGGCGCGCGTCGGTTCGTCGAAAAACAGAATCGGCGGTTCGGCAAGCAGCGCGCGTGCGACGATCAAGCGTTGCCGCATGCCGGTCGAAAACGTGCCGAAGCGCCGGTCGATCGCTTCGGATAATCCGACTTGCTCGAGCGTTTCGGCGATGCGGCGTTGCAAGAGCGTTCCTTGTAAGCCGGCCAGCGCGCCGAAGAATTTGAGATTTTCGCGCGCCGACAGGCGGAAGTAGAAGCTACGATCGTCGCTCGTACAAAATCCAATCAGCTTGCGGGCCTCGGCCGGGCGGCGCGCTATGTCGATGCCTTCGATCTCGATGGAACCGCCGTCGGGCAACGTCAGCGTAGCCATCATCTTGAGCAATGTGGTTTTGCCGACGCCGTTCGGCCCGAGCAATCCCAACAGTTCGCCGCGCCGCACGTTCAAGTTGACGTCGTGCAGAACTTGGCGAAACTTCTTGGGGGCGCCGGGCAGCAAATCGCGCACGCTGTTGGCGAGCGGGAAGCTTTTTCCGACGTTGCGGACGGCGATCGAAATGCCGTCAGTTCGTTGCGACATGAAACCTCGAATATAGTGCTGCATGTTGGCGCGCCGTCCAACGAATGTCGAAGCGGCTGCGCGCCGCGGCGTAGGCCGCGTCCACCGCACGCATCGACGACACGCGATCTTCCAGCCAGTCGCCCAATGCGATGGCGACGTCGGCTGGTTCGTAACTTGGTGCGATGCAGCCGAAGGCGCCGTCCTCGAGCAGTTCGGAGGCACCGTTCCAGGGGGTCGACACGATCGCCAGCCCCGAGTACATCGCTTCCAGAATCGTAAGCGGCATCGCTTCGTTGAGCGACGTCACCAGCAACGCATCGCAGCGGCGCATGAGATCGTCGACGTCGTCGCGATATCCCAAGAAGCGAATCGAGTCGGCGACGCCCAGCGAAATCGCCAGATGACGCAGCTGCTCTTCGTCTTCGCCGGCACCCACGAACGCCAACACGTAGCGGTGGTTGGGACGGCGATGCCGCAGTTCGGATAGCGCGCGAACCGCGAGCTGTTGATTCTTGACCTTCGCCAACCGGCCGACTTGCACGATCAGCTTGGAACCTTCGGGTACCGGCGGCTCGATTTTGGCCAGCGCGCGGCGCGAGCGCCGCACTGGGCGCGGAACGCCGTTCGGAATCACGACCACACGATCGGCCGGGACCGCATCTTCAGCGACGAGCCGGCGCGCCAACGTTTGCGAAAACGTTACCACCGCGTCGGTGGAGTGGTGCAGCGCGGTGTTCACCGCGCGTTGGATCGGGCGGCCTTCGAAGCTACTGTCGTGTTCGGTGTGCACGATGCTCCGAACGCCGGCCAAACGAGCCGCCAAACGGCCCCAAATCTTTCCGTGATAGCCGTGCGTGTGCACGATCGCCGGCTTGCACTCGCGGATCACGCGAACCATCCGCCACAAGAAACCGATGTCGTAGCGCGATTTCCGCGCCACCGTAAGCACTGGAATACGTCCGAAGTCCGTCGAGTCGCTCTTGATGGTCATTACCGCAACCGGAACGCCGAGCTGATCGAGTTCTTTGGCCAGCGAAAGAACGAAATGTTCGGTGCCGTAATTCTGCGATCCACAGATCACGTGCATGACCGACCCCGATCTACTAAGCGGCATACAAGCCGGTAACCTCATCGACCCAGCGGCGCAGTCCGAAGCGCGCGCGGGCCGGCGCGGTTTCATCGTAGCGTTGTAAAGCGGCGCTTCCTAACGCGTTGCGAATTTGCAACGGTTCGTTGGGCACCAATGTGGCTCGGACGCCTGCGCGTACGACCTCGGCGAGCGCGGGAATGTCGCTGGCGACGATCGGCAATCCGGTCGAAAACGCCTCGAGCATCGTGAACGGCGTCCCTTCGCGGCGGCTCGGCATCGCGAGCACGTCGGACGCCCAATACAGCGGGGCGCTATCGCTTGCGAACGGCACGCTAACGGTGCGCACGCGTTTGGAAAATTCGGCCGTCGCTTCGTCGGACATTCCGACACCGAGCAGCGTGATCGACGGTTTTTGATCGAACGCTCGCCACAGCAGATCGGCACCTTTGACGTCGACGTCGCGGCCAAAGAAGAGCACGACGCGTTCGCGTTCGGAAATGCCGAACTGGGCGCGCGCCGCCATGCGTTCTTCGTTCGTCGGCGGCGCAAAGTGTTGGGTATCGACGGCGTTGCGAATCAACGCGATACGATCGCGCTCGATTCCGAGATCTGCCATCGCTTCGCCCAGGCTGTCGGAAACGACGACGAACTTATGCACGCCCGAACCGAACCAGCGATACTTGGCGACCTGGCGCAACCGCCGGACCGTGCCGCCACCCTCGCGCATAGCGCTGTGCAGGTGCCAAATCACGCGCGTTCCGCGTAGATAGCCGGCTAACGTCGCGGGTAGCGACCAACCGACGAAGTGAACGTGAATCACGTCGGGTTGGGCCTTCCACAAGAAATCGAGCATTTCGCGCGGCGACCGCGCGGCCGCGAAACCATCCAGGGTTTTGCGGGCACGATCGTACCACACGGCGTTCGACACATTTTTGGAAACCAGCGAACAGCGGTCGGACGTGCGATGCAAATCGTCGGCGACGGCCAAAATCGACGGAACGAAACTTCCCGGCGCCGGATTTCCGTAATCGGCAACGTGCACGACGTGTTTCATGCGATCGCTCCGATCGTCTGTGCCAAGCCGCCCATGATCGTGTCGCGATCGAAATAGTCGCGCACGAACGTGCGTCCGGCGGCCGAACGCGACTCCATCGTTTCGCGCTCGTCGCAACACTTGACGACGCCGCGTGCCAACGCAACCGCGTCGTTCGGCTCGACGTGCAGGCCGGTCTGGCTCCGCGCCAGCAGCTCTACCGACTCGCCGCGTGCGCTGAGAATCATCGGACAGCCGATCGCCAGCGCGTCGAACATCTTCGACGGGATCGCGTCGGTCAAACCTTTATGTAGCGGAACGATCGTGGCGTCCGCGAGCGCGAGTAGCTCCAGACTCTCGCGCCGCGATATGACGCCCCGGAACTCGACGTTGTGCAAACCTTCGGTTTTGATACGGGCTTGTAGCGTAGCGGCGTCCAACCCGCCGCCGGCCAGCACGAACCGAATGTCGTCGCGTTCGCGCAACAGCGCGGCCGCGTCGAGCAGCATGCCGAGTCCGGTCGCTAACCCCATGTTACCGGCGTAGGCGATAGTGAAGGGACGGCGTTGCGAACGTTCCGGGCGCGGCACGATGCCTTGCGAAAACGCGAAGCCGTTGGGCGCGAGCAGCACGCGCTCGGCCGGAACGCCATGTTCGAGAATCGAGCGGCGAGCCGAAGGCGTCACCGCCACCACCAAAGCGGCGTGACGATACAGCATACCGACCCAGGCGCCGAGTGCGCGCACGATCGGGCCGCCGGCTTTCCAAACGCCTAAGCGCACGCCCATATCCGGAAACACGTCGCGAACGTAGATCACCAAACGGGCGCGATGGCGCCACGCGCCGAGCAGGGCCGGCAGCGCCATGGTGATCGGGGGCGACGAAACCACGACCGTGTCGAAGCGTTGACGAGAAAATAGAATCGCGCGCGTCACGGCTAGCGACAGCGAAAGCCAACCGCGCGCGCGTCCGCTGCGCTCGCCGTTCTCGGCGACAAACGCGCGACGTCGCTCGATGCGCACGCCATCGGTGTACTCGGTGCAGCGTTCCTGTCCGCGATAGTCGGAGTGGACTTTGCCCCACGGGAAGCTCGGCATACCGGTGAACACCGTCACGCGATGCCCGCGGTCGGCGAGGTTCTGCGCCAACGACGAAAGGCGATTGCTAGCCGCGCACGGCTCGGGGTCGTAAAACTGAGCGACAATCGCGATCGATTTTCGCGTGTCGAGCTTCATGCCGACCGCCGCAGAATGCCGCGCGCAATATTTTTAGCGGTGAAGAAGCCGGTGCGGCCGGCGTTGACCGCGGCCACGCGCAACGTCCGCCGCGTGAGCGTTACGTGGTTGCTGAAGCGGGTATCGGTTGCGAACGACTTTTTGTAGGATTCGTCGCCGCGCGAAAGATCGTAAAAGGCGAAGCCGTTCTCGATCGCGGTGCGGATGCTC
>JBDTKL010000017.1:0-4920 GCA_039935355.1 Candidatus Tumulicola sp. | reverse complement strand
TGTTATGATCGGAGTCGTCGTGAGTATGCTGCTTGCGGGATGCACCGGCAGCAATCACTCTGGGCTAACGCCGCAGCAGTCCTCAGTTAGCGGTGCGAACGGCCTACCGTGGTCGTCGGTTGGCCTGTCGCCGGTCGCATTTCCCGTCGCCCTCGCCGTTCAAAAGTCCAGTCGCGGAGGGTCTTGGATGAGTCGCGCTGCTTCGTCCAGTAAAGTTCTGATGTATGCTTCCGATGAGACTTCGCAGAGCGTTGAAGTGTTCAAGTATGACGGCGGCAAGCAGCCGAAGTTGATAGGGGATTTAGCGGGGCCCCTTGCCCAGTTGGAGTATCCGACGGCCCCGTGCGCTGACACCTCCGGTAACGTATACATTCCGGACGCATACACGGGCGTAATCACTGAATACGCATACGGCTCCACGACACCGGAGAAAACGCTAGACGATCGCGGAAACACTCCGACGGGCTGTTCGGTTGACCCGATCACGGGCAATCTCGCGGTCGTTAATTATTCCCATGCAAGTGTCTCGGTCTATAAACAGGCAATGGGAGAGCCGAAGATTCACAACATTCCGAACTGGCCCTACACCGTGTTCGGGGCATACGACAATGAGGGAAATTTATTCGTTTCTGCGCGCGACCCTAATGGCCTATTCGGATTATTCCGACTGTCCCGGGGATCCACATCTTTTAAGCACATGACCGTCACCGGGGGTACCGTGTACTTTCCGGGACAACTGCAGTGGAGTAATGGCTATTTACTAGTAGGTGACCAGGCCATCAATCATAATAACTTTCCGTCCGGCGTCGATCAAACGAAGGTGAGCGGCACAACAGCTCATATTGTACACGCCGTCAGTTTCACGGGGACGATTGACGTAATTGCCGGCTGGAACTACGGATCGGGAAAAGCTGCGAAGTATGTAGCACCGGACTCGACTACGTATTCCGCCTTCGTCTTTAAACTTTGGAATGGCGCGGAGAAGTCGACGTTCTCCGTTGACGGAAACGTTTACGGTACGGTGATCGTGCCGAAACCGCGATAGATGAATGCCGAAGGTGAGGCGATCGCACCGAGGGGGCCCGGTTTTAGGCTCGTTCCCCTATGCCCGTTACGCTGCGGCCCCGTGGCACTTCTTGAATTTTTTACCGCTGCCGCACGGGCACATTTCATTACGGCCGACTTTGGGCGCCTCGCGTTGTTGCGGTTTCGCAGGCGACTCGTCGTCCTTATTTGTGTGCAATTGTTGCACCGGGCGATCCGAGCCAGGCATCGGTCCGAGTAGCTGTTCTGCCTCTTGTCGCGACAAACGGCTTTGCGGCTCGCGCGCGTCTTCGGACGGCTGCGGAATCAGTTCTCCGGTCGGAATCGGTTCGAACTGCGGAACTTGCTGTTGCGGAGGCGGACCGTGCTCGATCACCACGCGGAACACGCCTTTGACCGCCTCATCGGCGATATTGTTCTTCAGCGATTCGAAAACTTCGAACGCTTCTTTTTCGTACTCTACGCGCGGATCTTTTTGACCGTACCCACGCAGCCCGATGCCGGTCTTCAGGTGATCCATCACGTACAAGTGATCGACCCACTGGCGATCGATGATCGGCAGCAGCAAATAACGCTGCTCGACCACGCGTAAGATTTCCGGCGTTACCTCGGTCTCTTTAGCCTCGTACGCCTCCTGCGCTTTTTCGTGCAGCATGCGACGCACTTCTTCACGGTCTTTGCTCTCAAGGTCCGCGACGGATAGCGACCGTTTGATCGGGAAGATGAGTTCCAACTGCTCGAGCATCTCGGCGAAATCCCATTCGCTCGGATGCACGTTCTCCGGTGCGTTTTGTTCGAGCGCTTCGTCGACCTTAGCCGACACCGTCTGCGTCATGAACGAGCGTGAATCGAATTTAGCCTCAAGAATATCGCGGCGATCGCGATAGATAATCGCGCGCTGCTTGTTCATCACGTCGTCGTACTCGAGGACGTGCTTACGAATCTCGTAGTTGTGGTTCTCGACCTTCTTCTGCGCACGCTCGATCGATTTGCTAACGAGGCCCGACTCGATCGGCTGCTCGTCGGTGAAGCCGACGCGATCCATGATCGACGTCATGCGCTCGCCTCCGAAGAGGCGCATCACTTCGTCTTCCAGTGAAATGTAGAAACGGGTCGAGCCTGGATCGCCTTGCCGGCCAGAGCGTCCGCGCAGCTGATTGTCGATGCGCCGCGATTCGTGCCGCTCGGTACCGATGATGTGCAAGCCGCCGGCGGCCGGTACGCCGTCACCCAACTTGATGTCGGTACCGCGACCGGCCATGTTGGTCGCGATCGTGACTTGCGAACCTTGCCCGGCGTCCTTGATGATATCGGCTTCTTGCTCGTGATACTTTGCGTTCAGAACGTTGCACTCGACGCCGCGACGGCGCAACATCGCAGCCAGCAACTCGCTCTTTTCGATCGAGCGCGTACCGACCAGAATCGGCCGTCCCTTTTGATGCTCTGCGATAATCTCGTCGACGACGGCTTCGAATTTCGCCTTCTCCGACTTGAACACGATGTCCGAGCTATCTTTACGCACCATCGGACGATTGGTCGGAACGACGACGACGTCGAGACCGTAGATATCGCGGAACTCGCGCTCTTCGGTTTTAGCCGTGCCCGTCATGCCCGCTAAATGCTTGTATAACCGGAACAGATTCTGGAACGTGATCGTCGCCAGCGTTTGATCTTCGCCGCGGACTTTGATGCCTTCTTTGGCTTCGATGGCCTGGTGGATACCGTCGGAATACCGGCGGCCGTGCATCAAGCGGCCGGTGAACTCGTCGACGATGATCACTTCGCCGTCTTTAACGATGTATTGCTGGTCGCGATGAAACAGATTCCAGGCCTTGAGCGCGGCATTCAACTGATGCGTTAGCTCGATGTTACGCTGGTCGTACAGGTTGCCGACACCCAGTATCTTTTCGATCTTCGCCACGCCGGCTTCCATGATCGGGGCGGCGTGCGCTTTCTCGTCGACCGTAAAATCTTCGTCTTTTTTCAAGCGCGGAATGATTTGCGCGAACTTTTCGTACAGCTCGCCCGACTCTTGCGACGGCCCGCTGATGATCAGCGGCGTGCGCGCTTCGTCGACCAAAATCGAATCGACTTCGTCGACCAGTGCGAAGTACAGCTCGCGCTGCACCAAATCTTCGACCTGCCACGCCATGTTGTCGCGCAGATAGTCGAAGCCGACTTCGTTGTTGGTGATGTACGTGACGTCGCAGTTGTAAGCAGCCCGGCGCTGCACCGGATCGAGATCGTGCTGGATGATACCGACGGTCAGACCGAGCGCTTCGTAAATCGGCGACATCCACTCGGCGTCGCGTCGTGCCAAGTAATCGTTCACCGTGACGACGGTTACGCCGCGCCCTTCGAGCGCTCGCGCGTAGACCGGCAAGGTTGCCACCAACGTTTTGCCTTCGCCGGTTTTCATTTCGGCGATGCGGCCTTCGAACAAGACTTGACCGCCCATGATCTGCACGTCGAAGTGGCGCATGCCGAGCGTGCGTTTACCAGCCTCGCGAACGACCGCGAATGTTTCTGGCAGCATCGCATCGAGCGATTCGCCCGCCGCTAATCGCTCGCGAAACTCGATCGTTTTATTGCGTAACTCATCGTCGGAAAGCGCGGCGATACGGTCCTCGAACGCGTTAACCGCGTTCGAGGTGCGGCGAAGCCGGGAGACTTCGCGTTCGTTACCATCGACCAGCGCCTTTAGGAATGCCATTGGGTTATGGGTGTTTCTCCGTGGTAGATTTCGGCCCTCGCCTGCGCGCTGCAGGCGTAGCCGTGGCGGTCGGTTGCGGGCCCGGTACCAAACCGATGCCCGTCACCGCGCCGGGGGATTTATAGTAGGACATCGGCGCCGGAGAGCCGTTGGCGGTCAGCGGGAAGACCAGAATCTTCTGCGAGTCGGCGACGTAGATCAACGACTTGTTGATGTTGATTTTGATGTCGGTCGGCGTCGTTAGCCCGGTGGCGCAGCCTCGTACCGTGCGAATCGGCTTAACGTTGAGCGTCCCTTTCGAGGACGGCTTGCTGAAGACCAAGATCGCAGCGGCGTTGGACGCCGAGCACTGCGCGCCCAGGGCACCCTGATCGACCACGTAGATGTTCAAACTACTATCGATCGCGACGCTGATCGGCGTGATGATTCCGGTGTTGGAACCCGAGAGTTGAAAATGCGGATTGATGTTGATCGGCGTCGGGGTCGGCGACGGCGTTGGCGACGAACTCGGCGACCCGGACGGCGTCGGACTGGGCGACGGCGTCGGACTCGGCGATCCGCTCGGGGTCGGAGTCGGCGACGGCACGATGAACTGTTGCACCGAGCGGCCCTGAATATTCGCGACGTAAATCTTGTTATTTCCGTCGAGCGCCACGCCGCCCGGAACGTGCAGCGAGGGCTTTGGTCCGGCGATCTGCGCATACGTAGATGTGGATCCCGGAGCGAACAACAAGAGCTGGCTCGGATACTTGTTGGTAGGGATGACGTCGGAGATCACCATCAACCCAGCTTCGGTCTTCGTGCTGGGCGTGATCGCGATGCCTCGGAGATGGCCATTCAGCGCGACTGCCTGCAACGGAACTACGTCACCGGTCGCAAGCGCTTCGATCTCGACCAGCGCCGCCGAATTGGTCGACGGATTGTAGTTGGTCACCCACAGGTTGTGCCCGGCGTCGAAGGCCAGATATTGTGGTCCATTCAAATCGGTGGTCGCTCCGCCAATTTGATAGGTCGGCCCCGTGCCGCTCTGTTGCGCGGACGTGTAGATCCCAACCGCGTTTTGGTTGCTGTTGCTGGCGTACAACGTCATCGACGGAAAATCAGGCCCGACGTTGACGATATTATTGACGCCGGTCGAACTGCAGGCCGCGACCGCGATCGCC
>JBDTKL010000016.1:0-4062 GCA_039935355.1 Candidatus Tumulicola sp. | reverse complement strand
GCGCCAAACGATCGCGGCGGCGGCCTTCGTCGCGCGCGACGAACTGGCCGGCTTGCCGGAGCGATTCGCGCAATCGGTTCCGGATCTAGGACTGCGCGATCCAGCGATCGCCGAGCGCGAAGAATCCGTCAAAGTCGAAGAAGCGCTCGAGCTCGAGCGGGCGATTCGCAAGTTGGACGCACGTATCGTCAACTCCAACGGTTCGCACTACAGCGACGCGACGTCGGAGATCGCGATTGCCAACTCGGCGCAGTTTTCCGGCTCGTATCGTTCCACGCGAGCGTCGCGTTCGAGTGGTCCGGTTGCGGTCGACGGGCAATTCAAACGCACCGGCCATTACGGAACCGCCGCGCGGCGGCTCGACGAGCTGGAACCGCTCGAATTGGTGGCCGGCAACGCAGTTCGTCGCGCGACCGAGATGTTTGGCGCTCGTAAGCCGTTAACGATGCGCGTGCCGGTAATCTTCGAACGCGACGTGGCAGCGTCGATCGTCGACGACATCTTCGCCGCCCTTTCGGGCGCGAACGTCGCAGCAGGCAACTCGTGGTTGATCGGCCGGATCGGACAACGCGTCGCGGCGGACGGCGTAACCATCGTCGACGACGGGCGGTTAACCGGGCGCTTGGGGAGTTCTCCATTCGACGGCGAAGGCGTGGAAACGCAGCGTACGCCGGCGATCGAAAACGGCACGCTAACGACCTATTTATGCGATACGTACTACGCGCGCAGGTTAGGCCTACAGAGCACCGGAAACTCAAACGGGAGCGGTGTGGGCGCCAACAATTGTTTTCTGCAAGCGGGGACTGCCTCGCTCGACGACGCAATCGCGGCAACGCCACGCGGCGTGCTCGTGCTCGACACGATTGGCTTTGCAACCGAGCATGCTACCGGAACGTACAGCCGGGGCGCACGCGGCTTTTTCATCGAAGACGGAGAAAAGGCATATCCAATCGACGAGTTCACAATAGCCGGCGGGTATCTTGAAATGCTGAATGCGATCGACCTTATCGGAAACGACCTGCGATTCGACGGTGCGGTCACCTCACCGTCGTTCCGGGTATCCGAAATGACGATCAGCGGCAACTGAGCACGAGGTGTAACGACATGTCATTGCCCCCTATCAGCTTTACGCTCATCGTCCGCGTCGAGATGCCAAACGAGCCGGGCGCGTTCGGGTCGCTCACCAATGCGATCGGCGACGCCGGCGGCACGATCTCGGCGGTCGACATGCACACCGTTACGAAAACGCGCACCGTACGCGACGTCACGATCAACGTTGCATCGGACGCTGTGGCGGACGAAGTTCGCTCGGCGGTCGAAATGCTCGAGGGAGCGCGAATCGTTAGCGCCTCCGATTCGACGTTTTTGGCGCACCTCGGCGGAAAGATCCGCATCGAACCCAAGATCCCCGTCAGGACGCGTCAAGATCTGTCGACCGTGTACACGCCGGGCGTCGCGCGCGTTTCGATGGCGATCGCGGCCGATCCAAGCAAAGCGTTTTCGCTGACGATTAAGCGAAACTCGGTGGCCGTGGTCACCGACGGCACCGCAGTGCTGGGTTTAGGAGATATCGGTCCGCTCGGTGCGCTGCCGGTGATGGAAGGCAAGGCGATGCTGTTCCGGCAATTTGCCGGTATCGATGCATTCCCGATTTGCTTGGACACCAAAGATCCGGATGAAATCGTCGAGACCGTCATCCGTATCGCTCCGGTGTTCGGCGGCATCAACCTCGAGGATATCAGCGCACCGCGATGTTTCGAAGTGGAAGAACGCCTGATCGAAGCGCTCGACATTCCCGTGATGCACGACGATCAGCACGGCACGGCGGTCGTTATCTTGGCAGCGCTCATCAACGCCGCGCGCGTGGTGGGTAAACGGCTGGAGGATCTCCGCGTCGTCGTTTCGGGCAGCGGTGCGGCGGGTACGGCAACTATTAAGATGTTACTGGGTGCCGGCGTGCTCGATGTCATTCCAGTCGATCGCAGCGGTGCGTTAAATCGCGATGACCGGTATGAAAATCCGCACTGGAGATGGCTGGCCGAACATTGCAACCGCGAAAATCGCCGCGGTTCGTTGGCCGAAGTGCTGGCCGGCGTCGATGTATTCATTGGCGTTTCCGCGCCGGGTATCTTAGCACCCGAACATATCGCGCGCATGGCACGCGATCCCATCGTGTTCGCGATGGCCAACCCGACGCCGGAAATCATGCCCGACGTAGCGGCGCCGGTCGCGGCCGTGGTCGCAACCGGACGTTCCGACTTTCCAAATCAGGTCAACAACCTGCTCGCGTTTCCCGGAATTTTTCGGGGTGCTCTCGACGTACGAGCCCGCCGCATCACCGAGCGCATGAAGCTCGCCGCGGCATTCGCGATCGCGGGGATCGTCACCGATGAAGAGCGCAATCCCGAATACATCATTCCAAGCGTATTCGATACGCGAGTTGTCGACGCGGTGGCGAAGGCGGTTGCAAATGCAGCCATCGACGACGGCGCGGCACGCCGTTCATCGAAGAACGAGGGCGAGGATGTTGCAGTCCGCGTCTAGCGATGGCGCCCGCGAGTATCTGGCTCCGGGGCGGATTTTAGTGGCGGCCGCCGACGCGCGCGTCGCGGATGCGCGCACGAACGCCTTCCGGGCAGCCGGGTATGAAGTGCGTGCGGCGACGACTGCGGCGGCGGCGCTCGATCTGGCTGGATCGTTCGATCCGGACGTGGTCGTTCTGGATGCTGGTTTGCCGAATCGTTCGGGCTTCGATGCATGCGAATCGCTGTCGAAATTCAGCCAGGCTTTTATCGTCATGGTTGGCGGCGAGGCGCACGACAGCGACGTAACGCTTGGATTGGAACTCGGCGCCGACGACTACGTGGTCGAACCATTCGCGGACTGCGAGTTGCTGGCTCGCGTTTCGTCGTTCTTTCGCCGGCGCCTGAAGATTGCCGGACGGCGCACCGGTGCCGGTCTCGCGATCGGATCGACGCGCCTCGACCACGATTTGCACACGCTCTCGCACGGCGGAAACTACACGTCGTTGACCGCGCTAGAATTCCGCCTCATGTGGTGCCTGGGTGAGGCCGAAGGGCGATTGCTCGGGCGCGCACAGCTCCTCGAGTCGGTCTGGAACGACACGTCGGGCGTGCAAACGCGCGTGGTCGACGTTCACGTCGCCGCCCTGCGAAAGAAGTTCTCCGAAATCGGCGCTCCACTTCGAATTACGAGCGTGCGCGGCGTCGGATACCGGCTGGACCGCCGGGATTAAGCCGAAGTCCGCGTCGCTAGCGCGGCGTTCTCGATGCGAATCCGCACGAATAGCAAACACGCGTTGAGCACCGAGAAAACGATCGCGATCGCAATGGCGCCGAACGCCAGTGGAAGGGTCGCAATCTCCCCGGCGACGATGATGTAGTTGGGGTGGCGCACGAAGCGATACGGACCGCGCCGTACCAGCGGCGCACCGGGCAACGTGAGCACGCGGGTCGTCCAGTACGGCCCCAACGAACCGACGACCCACACGCGCGCCGCCTGTAGCACCGCAAAGACGCCCAGAAGCCACCAGTTGACCGCCGCAAACGGCGGGATCCACAACGCCATCGCGGCGAGCCATGCTGCATGCAGCGCGATGAAGAACGCGTAGTGATTGCTGCCGACTTCGATCGCGCCCCGGCGCAAGAGCGCTAACGTGTTGCGGCGTGCGTAGACGAGTTCGATGCAACGCTGCAACACCACGATTGCGAGAACGATTCGAACGACGCTCACGGTCGTTCTAATAAAACGAATCCCGCGGTGAAACCTGGGCCGAGGGCACTCACTAGCGCGCGCCGCCACGATGGATCGTCGAAAGCACGCGCGAGTACGAAGAGCACCGTAGCGGCCGACATATTTCCGTAGTCGCGTAGCACCGATCGCGCTTCGGTCAATGCTCCGCTTTCCAACTCGAATGCGGTTTCGAGCGCATCCAGGACTTTCGCCCCACCCGGATGGCACAGAAACCGATCGACGTCGCGCAAACGCAAATCGCAGCCCTCTAAGAACGACACGGCGACATCGTGCAACTCGGTGGATACC
>JBDTKL010000015.1:0-7232 GCA_039935355.1 Candidatus Tumulicola sp. | reverse complement strand
AGGCGTTGACCGCGAACGCGCACACGACGCCGAGAAATACGGAAACTACCTGTATCAGAGCGTCGCCGAAATCGAGCCGCAAGGGGCGGATGCGCATCGTTGGTCCCCATAGGAGCGAACCTAGCATGTACACTTCTACGTTTCGCGCAATTGGACACCCATCATTCGGCACTAACGGAGTCTCCATGGCAGCGGCCGGTTCTACTCGAGCAGGGATAGGATGTGGGGGCGCGGGATTCTGTGCCTGCCTAAGCGCGCATCCACTACAAATAGTCCCACCGGTAGGCACCGGCGGTTTGCCACAGGAAGAAGTTATACGTGAAAACCCTGTTCTTGAGTCCCCCCTCTTTTGACGGCTTCGACGGCGGTGCCGGAGCGAGATATCAGGCAAAGCGAGAGGTGACCTCGTACTGGTACCCGACGTGGCTGGCTCAGCCGGCTGCCCTCGTCCCGGGGAGCACCCTGGTGGACGCGGCTCCGCACGAGCAAACCATCGATGACGTGCTAAAGATCGCCAAAGACCACGATTTGGTCATCATGCACACCAGCACGCCGTCGCTTCCCAACGACGTCGAGTGCGCCCGCCGGCTCAAGGAACAGAACCCCAACGTCAAAGTTGGCTTCATCGGCGCCCACGTCGCCGTACTTCCCGAGCAGACGTTGCGCGACCACGAGCTCATCGATTTCGTCTGTCGCAACGAGTTCGACTACACGTGTAAGGAACTCGCCGAGGGCCGCCCGTGGAACGAGATCCTCGGACTCTCGTATCGCGACGCCAACCGCGAACTTCAGCGCACCGAGGAGCGGCCTCAGATATCCGACTGGGACGCAATGCCGAGCGTGCTACCGCTTTACGCGAAATTTCTCGACGTTAACAAGTATTACAACGGCTATCTTCTGCACCCGTACGTCTCGTGGTACACCGGTCGAGGCTGCACGGCGAAATGCACGTTCTGTCTTTGGCCGCAAACCATCGGCGGCCACGTCTTCCGACACAAAAGTGCTGAGGCAGTCGGTCGCGACCTAGAAGAGGCCAAGTCGATCTTCGGCTCGACGGTCAAAGAGTACATGTTCGACGACGACACGCTCACCAACGAAAAAGACTATGCAATCGCGCTCAGCAAGCACATGAAACGCTTAAACCTGAGCTGGGCGTGCAACGCCCGCGCACACGTCGACTACGATACGCTTAAGACGCTGCGCGATAACGGTCTTCGCGTGCTGCTCGTCGGTTTTGAATCCGGCAACCAAGAGATTCTCTATCGGATTAAAAAGGGTCTCAAGCTCGAGATGGCGCGCGAGTTCATGAAGAACTGCCACAAGCTCGGCATCAAGGTGCACGGCACGTTCATCATCGGATTGCCGGTCGACACGCCGGAGACGGTGCGCGAAACGATCGAGTTTGCCAAGGAACTCGACCCGCATACCATTCAGGTTTCGATCGCATCGCCGTACCCGGGAACCGAACTCTACAGCCAGGCGATGGCAAATGGTTGGTTTGCGCGCGACGACTTAGTCTCCGGAAAAGGCATCCAGACGTCGACGTTGCGCTACGACACACTTTCGACTGCCGAAATCGAAGACTCGGTAGAGCGGATGTATCGCGAGTTTTATTTCCGGCCGAAGAAAATTGCCAAGATCGTTGCCGAGATGGTCACGAGCCGGCACATGATGGTTCGCCGCCTCCGCGAAGGCGGCGAATTTTTCAGCTATTTGCGAGCCAGACACGTACAAGTCGGCGAACGCCGGCTAGAAACCGCCGCATCGGAAGCTCACTAACGTAGCGTTACGCCGGGCGCTCGAGCTGCTGGGCCGAAGCTAGGGTTTCGTCCAGCATATTGCGCTGGAAGGCAATCATGTCCGATACGTGATCGAACCTCGGGTCGGTCCGCTGCGGAGTTAGGCCGTAGCGTCCGTCGTCGAGGGTCAGCGTTCCGGATTTCAGCAATGCGGTAAGCGCGTTCGCGACGATCGCTTCCGGGGCGCCGAGGACTTCGGGATCCACGAAGACATTGCCGGGCAGGGCATTGAGTTGCGCGCGCACCGCCCGGATAGCGTCTTCGACTCCGAACGTTTCGGGCGCATTACATAAAAACGTGGCCAGCAATGCCGAGTTGGTAATCGGCCGCGCCGCGGCAACCGCCACACCGAGATCTGCGACGCCGTCGTACCGAATCACGCGATAGAGCATTGAAAGTCGCCCGGTTCGAAATGGATCGTACGCGACGGCGCATATCCAGAGATCGGCGAAGGGCGCGAGGGCGCCCACGATTCCATTGCGCATAGAGTGCAGGCGGCCGTCGCGGCTAAAGTCGCCTTCCGGCGTGATATAGAACGTCGCGCCGGCCTTTACGCGCTCGACGATGGCAGCAATATCGCGTTCGTTTACGGCCCGTAGATTCACGAGCACTTCGTGCCGGTAGGGCGGTTTGAGCTTCGCGATCTTGATCCACGCCTGCGCCTTCACAAAGTTCTCGAGTTTCCACAAGTCGCTCAACGTGCGGCCGCCTAAACCTAACTCCGCGACCGTTTCGGCCGGCAAGATCTCGTCGATCGTCAGATCGCCATGCGCGGCCCGCAATTCTTCTGCTAGGCTGATGAGCGGTCGCGAGAATAGGTGGTTTTCGATCGGCAGGACGCTCAAGCAATCCCACAACCAGCTGAGATTCATTCCTCGCGTGAAGCGGGCCGTAAACGGAAGCCGGGCAGCGATGAATCCCGTCTCGAACGTACGGCGAGAATTGCACATGACCAACGGTTTCCAAGGATGCAAAAGAAACGTGCGACCCGTAATCGTCTCGCCTTCATCCATGTGCTGATGGTTCGTTATCAACACCGTTGCGCCGCGATCTGCAGGCAACCGGCCCCATTGGCGGACGCGAATTTTAACTTTCAGATACGTCTGACGTATGATGTACGTCGTCATCAGTAGCGTCCAGTTCGGCTTCATCGTGGAGCCGCGTGGATTTTGCGCACCGCGAGCACGGTGAGCGACCCCAGAAGAAAGCATGCACCCGCACTGGCGAACAACCAGCGATAGCCTTCGCTCGGGTTTGCGCCGTGCGAAATAATGATCGCGCCGATCGCCGGAGCGATCACCATCGGCAAATTGGAGAGCGTGCCCCAAATGCCGAGGTCGCGAGCGACATCACCCAATTCGGGAACGGAGTCGAGCGCGAGCGCCCAGCCGACCGCGAATACTCCTCCGTACCCGAGACCAAACAAGAGCGCGTACACGAACACGAAGCGCAAATCGGGTGCTAGCGCGAAACCGAACGCCGCTGCCGTCATTGGCAATCCCGACAGACAAACGACCCATCGGCGATCGAACTTATCGGAAACAACTCCGGCCACGATGCTCGACACAACCGCGCCGACCATCGCGGCGGCCGCGATGAGCCCGGTGCTTGCCGAAGCATTACGGACGCCGAGCACGTCGTGAAAGAAGTATAGGACGTAGGTATTGAGGAGTGTCATTCCCATTACGATCCAGGCCCGCGCGACTAGCGTCACGAGCAGGTCGTGTAAATCGCGCACCCGTGCGATTTCGCGCTTGATCGTCGCGTCAAACTCCGGCGATCGCGGAACGAACAGCAGCGTCAACCCGCTGACGATGACCCCGGCGGCGGCTGCTAATAAGGCTTCGCGCGGCGGCAAGAGGGCGGCCAGCAGAAGCCCTACGATGGTTCCAACCAACGTCATTGCCCCGCGGTACCCCGCAGCCGTTCCCCAATGCCCTCGCGGAACGATCTCCGGCACGAGGACCTGATACACAACCGATCCGCTCATCAAAGCCACGGTGGCGATGACGGTCGCGGCGCCGAAGTCGACAATCGTCGAGGCGTACGCCATTGCGAGGAGGGCGACGGCGTCGATTGCGAGCACGAGCGCCGTCTGACGGCGACGGTCGCCCCCGCGCCGGCGAAGGCGGTCGGAAAATACCCCGGCGAGCGGCGGCACGATCGCGGTAGCAATTGCGACGACGGTCGACAGTACGGCTAGGACGTAGGTGTGGTTGGCGGGTGCCAGCACAAGCAAAAACGCCGGCACGATGATCGACATCAGTGCAGCGTCCTGAAAGTGTACCCCAACCCACAGTGCGTTGATCGCTATGTGGTCGCGTCGTCGAAATCGTGTTACCGCCAAATCGGTCCCAGCCTTCTTCGTAAAAGCAAGCAAGGCCCGCCTCTTGCGGTCAACGAATCGAAAACGCATGCCGCTGGAACGGCTGCTCGCGGCGGCCTTTGCGTTCGTCACAATTGCGGCGATCGTGTATACGCTCATCGCCATCGTTTGCATCGCGCGTTTCGGGCGAGAGCCCCAGGCACAAGAATCCGATCCGGCCCCGCCGGTCAGCTTACTCGTTCCGCTACACGGTGCGGAATTCGGTCTTGAGGCAAACCTGCGCTCGTTCGCCGAGCAAGACTATCCAGAGTTTCAACTCGTTCTCGGCGTCGCGCGACCCGACGACTCGGCGCTCGCAATCGCACGACGAGTTGCGGCGGCGCTTCCCGATCGGAATATCGATATCGACGTCGGCGAAGCGGCCGGCATGCGTAACCCAAAGATCGCCAACGTCATCTCGATGATGCGGCTCGTTCGCCATCGAGTGCTGATTCTGGCCGACAGCGATACCCGCGTGACGCCCGACTACATCGGTTCCGTCACGGCACCGTTGCGCGATCCAGGGGTCGGCGTCGTGACGTGCCCCTTCGCAGGGGTTCCAGACCGTACGCTGTCTTCGAAGTTCGGCGCGATGTTCATGAACGAGCAATTCATTCCGTCCGTGCTCGTCAACCGGTTGTTCGGGCTGCCGCAACACTGCTTGGGTCCGACCAATGCGTTTCGCTCCGAGGTTCTCGCCAAAATCGGCGGCTTCGAAGCGTTGGCACCGCACCTAGCCGACGACTATATGCTCGGTAATTTCGTAGCGGCCGCAGGCTTGCGGGTCGTGATCTCGCGTCACGTCATACACACAATTGTTTCGGACTCAACACTTGCGGTGCTGTGGGATCACGAGCTGCGCTGGCATCGCACGATTCGCGGAGTACAGCCCGCTGGATACGCGGGAATGTTTCTCACCTATGCCTTGCCGCTTGCGCTAATCGCGTTCCTACTCGCCCCGCGGTTGGAAAGCGCGGTCGTCGTAGCGATTGCCGCGCTGGCGCGAATCGCATTGCAGCGTGTGTCCGCACGTGCACTAGGCATAGCTCCCGCTTCGCCGTGGCTCATTCTTCCGCGCGATCTCTTCGGGCTCGGCATATGGGCCTCGGGGCTCGTTGGGCGCGCGGTTCGCTGGCGTGGCGCCGAACTTCACATCGAATCGGGCGACGTGCTCGCGGAGCGCTCGTAGGACTCGGCCTCCCGGCGTGAAGGATGTTTACGGCTTAGCTGCCTGCAGATTGCGGAAGAATGTTGATCGCGCGGGCGGCGACGATCGCAATGACGATCAGAGAAATGATCGACTCGATCATGATGAACATTCGTGCGCGGGTCGACAACGGTGAGGTGTCGGTAGGGCTGAACGCTGTAGCAGTCGTGAACGAAAGAAAAATGTAGTCGAGGAAGTTCATCGGTTCGACCGTTGATTGCCCTTCGCGGCGAGGAAACGCAAACTCTCGTTCGCCGAGTACGTGGTAAATGATTGCAAACACGATCACGTTTCCAACCCAAATCACCAGCGCCGTTTCGATCAGCCGGACGGGGTCGATAGTAGAAGCCTTATACACCACGAGATACACGACTTTGGCCAAAGACGCCCCGACTCCAACGGTCAAAATGAGCGCGCTGACCGACATGACGGCTCGGGTCGCCTTTCGCTCTCCTTTGACCGTCCAGAAAAGCGAGAGCAGTAAGACCACCACGAGGAGTATCCCAAGAGACCATGTGAGCGACGGTGGTCCGAGCGTGTACCGATCTCTCAAACTCAAGAAGAGAACGACGCTTAGGAGCAACGCGGCGCTTTCGCCCCAGTCTCGCCGGCGCGCAGGCGCCGCGGGCGCTCGTCCCGACGTCATAGCCCGATGTCGTTTACGAAAGCAAACACGCTTGTTGAGTTGCTCGCTGACCGTAAACGTCCTCGCAACGCAGGTTATCGCGAGGATCCGCTGCGCTGAGCCGACGGCTGTGCAGTTGGCCTAGGACTCGGTGGGATTCCCCGCGAGATACGCTGCCGTTGCTTCTTGGACGATGTAGCTCGTCAGGCCGTGATGCGCGTCGAAGATGGTCCAGTGATCGCGGCCGGGGACGACTTCGATCTCCGCGTCGCTTCCCAGGCGGTGCAATTCGTGGATTTCCCAATACCTTGCGACAGTGGGATCGATAGCGCCGGTCGTACGATCGAAAAGCGGTTCAAGATTACCTTTTGCATCCGTTGGGCCGAACACCGATTCGAACGAAGTAAATTGGCGGCGCGCCCAATCGTCGTAACCGACGAACCTTCCCATTGGCAGTCCCAACACCGTGTACGGCGTACTAAAGAAGTTGTGCGGTGCGGGAAGCGTTAGGTCGGTGCCCATAAAATCGCGAAATCGAGGGGATCCGGCGATATCGACCACTCACCGCCAAAGATCGTCGGATAGGTTATCTGCAGCCACAGTGCCGACCATCCACCGGACGAAATGGCCGCTCAATACGATTCGGTCTTCGGTATGCACTCGGTCGTAAGCGCGGTGCACCAAGGACCGTACGTTGCGGAGTCGGCGAACTCTTGATGGCCACCGCTAAACATTCCGTCGAGAAATACTAAAATAAATTTTTAATGCAGCGCACGCATCGGTTTTTGCCATCGGAGCGTCTCGGTTTCGTCGGGATCGCCGATACCGTCAAACCATTGAACGAAATACATCCGCTACGAGAACGATCGCCGCCAACGCGAGTAGATGCGAGCGGCGACCGTCCTCATCGACCGTTACTGCGTTACATTTCCGTGGATCTTATTGTGGACGCTTCCCGGCTTCACGACGATCGGCTTGCCCGAATTCGGTAAGCTGCCGCCGCCGCCGCTGAGGCCGATCCAGTTATCGATCAGCGACGTGTAGCTGCTCCCGTTTCCGAGGAGAACGCCGTTGCCGTTGTTGCCGCTGATGATGTTCTTGCGCGGTTTCTTTGAATCGTCGGTGGGGCCGCCAAAATAATTATGGCTTGCGTATTTTCCGACAAAGATTCCGCCCTTGCGATTACCCAGCGCGACCGTTGCGAGTACGTTTGCACCGATAACGCCATTGAAAACC
>JBDTKL010000014.1:0-4406 GCA_039935355.1 Candidatus Tumulicola sp. | reverse complement strand
GGAAAGTAGCCGAAGTTGGCCATGGCCGAGTAGCGCACCGGAGCGATATGGCCGCACGATAGCAACAGGCGGTCGCGCTCGGGCCAATCCGGCCGTTGCGGGTCGTGCCGCATCAGCGTTCCGTAGAGGGCCGCGAACACGTCGGACATGTCCAACGGACCGGCAGAATGGCCCGATCCGGCCGCATGCAGCGAGCGAATGATGCCTTGGCGGATGTCGTTGGCTTTGAGCTCCAGATCGCGTAGTTTGTCGGGGGTTAGGGTCGGCATGGGGCCCGATATACCCCGACGCTTCCTCACGAACCTACCGGCGCGCGAGCCCCCGGGAGGCGAGTTCCGGAAGGGCGGACCCCTCCGCGGACCGAACCGAAAATGGTTACACAAAAGACAAAAACGATTTAATTTTAGGAGTTAACGTGCCCGAATCCGTGACCTTAGAGGTCGGCGGGCGCACGATGGTCATCGAGACCGGCGAACTCGCGAAGCAAGCAAATGGCTCCGCTCTCGTTCGTTATGGCGATCAAAACGTCGTGCTCTGCGCCGCTACGGCCTCCAACTCGCCTCGAGAAGGCATCGACTGGTTTCCGCTCACCTGCGACTTCGAAGAAAAGATGTATGCAGCCGGAAAAATCCCCGGTGGTTTCATCAAGCGTGAAGGCCGCCCCAGCGAACACGCCGTGCTTAGCTCGCGGCAAATCGATCGACCGATCCGTCCGCTGTTTCCCGAAGGTTTTCGCAACGACGTACAAGTCGTCGCGACCGTTCTTTCGGTCGATCCCGAACTCGACGCCGATGTGCTCGGCGTTTGCGCGGCCGGCGCCGCCCTCGCACTGAGCGACATTCCTTTCGATAAAACCGTTGCCGCGATTCGCGTCGGTCGCGACGAAAACGGCGGCTACATCGCCAATCCCACGCTTCCGCAATACGAAACCGGCGGACTCGAAATCGTCGTTGCCGGAACGGCCGACGCGGTGATGATGGTCGAAGGCAGCGCTCACGAAATCGACGAGGAAGACTTTCTCGGCGCGGTCGCGTTCGCGCACGATGAGATTCGCAAAATCGTTGCCGCCATCGACAAACTTGTCAAAAAATGCGGCAAGAAAAAGCGCGAATTCGTCGTTGCAAAGTGCGATGGCGACCTCGAAAAGTTCGTACGCAAGTCGTTCGCCAAAGACGTCGCCAAGGCGATGCGCATCGTCGAAAAAGGCAAGCGCGAAGAAGCGTTCTCCGAACTAAATGCCGACGAAGCGATCGCGCGTTGCGGCAAAAAAGACGCGAACGTCCGCGCGCTGCTCGAAGATTCGGTCACGCGCAAAGAGTTCCATAAAATCATCAAGGCGATGGAAGAGGACGAGCTGCGCACGATGGTCGTGGACGAGAAAATTCGTCCCGACGGCCGCAAGCCCGACGAAATCCGTCCGATCTGGTCGAAGGTGCATTACGTGCCGCGCGTTCACGGGTCGGGCGTTTTTACGCGCGGTCAAACGCAGGTGTTTAGCGCCGCTACGCTCGGTTCGAGCAGCGACGCCCAACGTCTCGACGGCATCGTCGCGCTCGAAGATAAGCGCTACATGCACTTCTACAACTTCCCGCCGTTTTCGGTCGGCGAGACGCGCCCGATGCGCGGACCCGGCCGTCGCGAAATCGGACACGGCGCGTTAGCCGAACGCGCGATGCTGCCGGTGCTTCCGCCCAAGTCTGAGTTCCCGTACACGATGCGCGTGATGAGCGAAGTGCTCGAATCGAACGGCTCGTCGTCGATGGCATCGGTCTGCGGATCGACCCTCGCATTGATGGATGCCGGCGTGCCGATCACCGCACACGTCGCAGGCGTCGCGATGGGTCTGATTCTCAAGGGCGATAAGTACGCGATCCTTACCGATATCCAGGGCCTCGAAGACGCACTGGGCGAGATGGACTTCAAAGTCGCCGGTACCAAAAAAGGCATCACGGCGATTCAGATGGACATCAAGGTCCAAGGCATCACGATCGACATCATGCGTGAAGCGATGACGAGCGCCAAGAAATCGCGCTTCTTCATCATCGACAAACTCATCGAAACGATCGCCGAGCCGCGTCGCGAGCTTTCCAACTTCGCACCGCGCATGATCATCGTCAAGATCGATCCGGCCAAGATCAAAGATGTGATCGGTCCCGGCGGTAAGGTGATCAACAAGATCATCGCCGACACGGGCGTCACCAAGATCGATATCGAGGACGACGGTTCGGTGTACATCACCTCGGCCGACGGCGAGTCGGGCGACAAGGCGCGCACGATCGTCGAAAATCTCACCAAAGAGATCAAGGTCGGCGAAACGTACGAAGGCACCGTCGTGCGGATCATTCCGATCGGCGCATTCGTGCAGATTCTGCCGGGTAAAGACGGCCTCGTGCACATCAGCCAGTTGGCGCCGCAACGCGTCGAGAAGGTTGAAGACGTCGTCTCGCTTGGCGACAAGATGATGGTCAAAGTGATGGAAATCGACTCGCAAGGACGCGTGAATCTATCGCACAAGGCGGTACTTGGATCCTCGAACGGCGCTCCGCCGCAAGAGCGTCCCAAGCGTCCGGCGCGCGATTACGATGAGGATCGTAACCGCAATGTCTCGCGCCCGAGCGGCGGTACCATCAACAGCCCGAGCCCGAGCACGAGCGACGCCGGCAACGGCTCGAACGCCTCGGACGCTGACGACTCGGAAGAATCTCCGTCCGCCGATGCGCCCGGAGCTCCGCCGATGCGTCGCCGTCGTCGTCCGCAAGGCCGCCGCGAAGACTAACTGCGTTTCAGTTCAGTAAGTAACGCATCGAAGTTTGCGTCACGGAACGGTCGGACGTTAGGAGAGAGCGAGGGAGCAGGCAAGCGAGTCTGTAACCGAGCTCTCGACGACACGGATGATCGGTCCGTGGCGCACACTAGGGGTTAAATCGAAGGCCGGCGGATAGATACGTCGTTCGTGCGACGTCCTGAACGCCGGCATACCATCGTAGACCGTTCTTAATCGGCCCCGACACGTCACCGTCGACGTGTTCGAACGTTTGTCCGTTCAACAAATCCCGGCGATAGATCGCATCGAAGCGAATCGCGCCGGGATTTTCATAGGTAAGCCAAAACGCGTTAACGGTCGCGGTTCCAAAGTTCGACGGATACGGCGCGTACGATGCGGGCAGCAACGGGGTCGTCGCATCGTCGGCCCGCATCGTCCAGGCACGCAACGACCAGTCCGGCGCGAACTGCCACGTCACCGAAAGTCCGGCGCTCGTCACGAGACCGTTGACCGAGCCATCGACGTGTTGCGACGCGGCCTCGAGTTCGACGCGCACTCGTTGCAAGTCGGTGTACGAGAGCGTGCCGGCGTACGAAGCGGCGCGATCGTAATCGAGCGAGTCGAGCGCGTAACCGTCGTACTGCTCGACGATCGTAGGCAGCGAAAACGATCCGGCGGCCGAGAACGATGCGCCCCAACGTGCATTCGGAAACAGTTGTAGTTGCAGAGACGGCGTCGCTAGGGCGGTGTGTTGGCCGCCGGACGAACCCCAACCGCTACCCTCGTAGTCGATTCCGAATTGGCCGACGCCGGCTTTTAACGTGTAATCCGGCTCGTCGGCCTCGAAGCCCACATCGATCCGGCGTTGCACGATGTTACCGCTCGCGTCGTACGCATAGCCTTCGGTGTCGTAGCCGCCGCTCGACAACCGAACGCCGGTATCGGCAAAAAAGAAGGTGGAGCCGCGCGTTCGGATGCCGGCGCTAAAGCCCGTGTCCGACCAAACGCCGTCGTATGCCGGTTGCAGTCCCGAGGCCGAATACGCGCCGCGATCCGTCATCAGGTCGACACCGAAGTCATAGCCCGGTTGTGCGTCGTTGTAGGCGGCGTGTGCGAAACTGTAACTTCCATCGAGCGCATCGCTCGACGCGCCCGTTTCGCGGTATTGCGATGTCGCGACGTCGAATCCCAACGTTTGCGACGCCGCTAGTTGCGTTTGGAAGCGCGCGTCGAAACGCTGACGCCAATCGGTCGCATCGTTCGAAGCCGTCAACACCGCGCCGGCTTGAGGCGATCCGGCTTGCACGCGGATCGAGGTGTCGCCGCCAATCAATCCAACGGATTCGTTAGCGTCGCCGAACGGCTCTACCGAAATCGTGCCCGACCCGGCGCGATCGCCGTATAAAAACGCGTCGGCGGGCGCAGCGATGTTCGCGACGCGAACGTCGTTGGCGGGAATCGCGTCGTAAGGACTTATCCCGGCCACCACATCGTAATTCGGCACGCCCGAATCGATGACCAACGCTTGCGCCGGCTGAAAGCCGAGCGCGCTCAGTTGCGAGCCGGTCGTGACCGTCGTCGACTGCCGCAACAGGGCGAACGGTCGCAATGCGATGGCCGATTCGACGCGCGAATATGGAAC
>JBDTKL010000013.1:0-2926 GCA_039935355.1 Candidatus Tumulicola sp. | reverse complement strand
ACAACTCTTCGGCCAACGCGGCGCTCAGCGGGGCGTGCAGCACGATGGGGTGCGCTGCCTCGAACGCATCGATCGCGATATTACGCGCTCGACACTCCCCCACCAAGCGGTCGGCGGTGTATAAGCGCGCCAGATCGTGCAGCATGCCCGCGACGCGCGCTTTTTCGGACGAGACGCCGTGCCGCATGGCCAGCAGTTCTGCGCTGCGTGCGACGCGCACGCAATGCGCGTAGCGATGCGCCTGGCCGATGTGTTCGCGAACGCCGCACGACAAATCGTTAAACGTCATCGCGCCGCCGCGCGGCGTGCTACCGGCAGCGAGAACGAAGCACCTGCAATCGGTTGCGGTACAGGTCGCTACGCAAGTTGCCGGCCCACATTACCAGCGCGCTCTCGTTATCGTCGCTGTAGTAGCCGCGTCGAACGGTAACGGTGGTAAAGCCATATTTGCGATATAACTGTTGCGCCGTCGCGTTACTTTCACGCACCTCGAGCGTCATCCACGAGGCACCGCGTTCGAGCGCTTCGTGGATCAAACGCAGCAACATGACTTCGCCGAAGCGCCGTCCGCGATGATCGGGCGCGACCGCGATCGTCGTTACGTGCGAATCTTCGAGTATCGACCAGATGCCGCCGTAGGCGACGATGCGCCCGTCCAACCGTCCGACGAAATAATGCGCGAGCTTGTTGGTTGCGAGTTCGTTGGCGAACGCATCCGCGGGCCACACCGTCGAGAACGACGAGCGTTCGATCTCCAACACCGCTGGAATATCCGGTTGCAGCATCGGTACGATGGCGAGCGCGCTGGGCGAAACTTCGTGTCCGAGTTCGGCCTTCACGAGCGGCTCCAGGGGCGTGCCGGAACCTTCGCGGCGGGCAGTTCCCCGTAGTCGGCATGCAAGGCGTGCACGCTTTGCTCCGCCTCAATCGAAGCGGCTACGACGGCGATGGCGGCGGCGGGCGGAACGACGGCCGGGAAGCGGGCGGAAGCCACGATACCGCGTTCGGCGAGCGCTGCAATCACGTCCTCTGGCGCACCGGCGACGACGCTCGGCGCGGAGCGGTGGGCCAGCACCTCGTCGAGCGCCTGCGCGATCGGACCGGACGCCCGCGAAACGCGCTTTCCGTCGCGTAGACGTAGCGAAACGATGCCCGAGCGGGGTGCGACGACGGTCAACACGTTGTCTTCGGTTATGCCCAATTCGAGCGCGTCGAACGACGAAACGCCCGCCAGCGGCAGGTCCCATGCCTGAGCGAGAGACTTTGCGTAGGCGATCGCAATTCGCAAGCCCGTAAATGTGCCGGGGCCGATGCCGACCGCGATTCGGTCGAGCCGTTCGGGCCGCATGGCTGCGCCCTCCAACACCGCGGCTACCAGGTTCAAACCGCGTTCCAACGCGACGTTGCCCGGTATAGCGGCTGCAGCCCGCTCGCCTGCGTCGCCTGCGAACGCGACCGAGAACGATCCGAGCGCACCGTCCAGTGCCAACACGTTCACGCCGGTTCGTGCACCACGATCGAACGTGGGCCATCGCCGGCGCCGTCGATCACCACCTCGAAGCGCCGTTCCGGAACGATCGAGGCGCCTCGTTCCCACCATTCGACGAACGCGATACTGTCGGCGCCGTCGAACGCGCTCTCCACGCCGAGTTCGAACAATTCGCCCGGATCTTCGATCCGATAAAAATCGAGATGGTCGATCGGCGGCGTCCCCGGATAGCGGTTCCAGATCGCAAACGTCGGGCTGGTGACCGTTTCCTCACCGTGCATTTCGGCCACGGCCGCCCGCACGAATGCAGTCTTGCCGGCACCCAACGGGCCGCTCAGCGCGACGACGTCGCCCGGACGCAACGAGGCCGCGAAACGGCGAGCGAATGCTTGCAGATCGGCTTCCGAGGCGGCGACGAAGGCGATATCCGAAGTCATCAAACTGCGCGACTACGCGTCGAGGAACGGAACAATCCTGCGGGAAGTGTGCCAAACATGCTGGGAATTTTTTCGCGCATCCGTCTGTGGCCGTTGGCCGCACTCACCGGATTGCTGTTGAGCGCGTGCGGTGGCGGAGGCGGAGGCGGCAGTTCGAGCGTGCCCAATCCGACGGCGCAGCCTACGACCAATCCGGCGCAACCGATCCAACACATCGTTATCATGATTCAAGAAAATCGCACGCCGGACCAGCTCTTTCAGGCGTTTCCCGGCGCCGACACGCAATCGTACGGATACACGCATACCGGCGAGAAAGTCAATCTCCACAAGGTTGCGCTGCGATCGCCGTTCACGCCGAGCAATTATTACATCGACTTCAAAGACGATTGCAACAGCGAAACCGGCCCACCGGGCAAAGATTGCCAGATGAATGGCTTCGATCTGCCGCCGATCGAAGGCCATCCTCCGGGAACGCAGACGTATCAGTACGTCAACCCGGCCGACATCGAGCCGTATTGGTCGATCGCCAAACAATACGTGCTGGGCGACCACATGTTCCAAACGCAAGGCAGCGGAAGCTTTACGGCGCACCAAGATCTGATCCGCGGCGGTACCGCCATCAACGACTCGCAGTCGGAAATCGACTTCCCTTGGAATAAGCAGAACGCTTTCGGTCACTGGGGATGCGACGATCTCCAGGGATCGACGACCGCGCTGATCACCAACAAACTGCAATATTTGGGTGCGTCGCCGCGCCCCGGCTATACGCCGCCGGGGCCGTTTCCGTGTTTTAAGTATACGACGCTACGCGATCTGCTGGATGCGAAATCGATCGGTTGGAAATACTACGTGCCGGAGTTTACTACCGATCTCGGCGGCTCGCTGTGGAACGCGTTCGACGCGATTCACGACGTCCGCTACGGGTCGGAGTGGGGCACCAACGTGCAGTGGCCGCAAACCAACGTGCTCAAGGATATCGCCAACGGACAACTGGCGTCGG
>JBDTKL010000012.1:0-4072 GCA_039935355.1 Candidatus Tumulicola sp. | reverse complement strand
GGCGTTTTCGTACGTCCAGCAGTCGGATATCAAAGAATATTGGGAAATGGCGCAACAATACGCGCTTGGCGATAACACCTTTTCGTCCAACAACGGCCCGACGTTTGTTTCCCATCAGTATATGGTTGCCGGTCAAGCGGGCCACTCGGTCGAGGTCCCCACCGGGCAACCGTGGGGATGTGACGCCGAAACCGGCACCACGGTCAACTTGCTCACCGGTGGAACTGCGACGCCGCCGGCCTATTCCAAGGATACCGGCCATGAGATCGCCGGTCCGTACCCGTGCTTCACGTACCCGACCATCGCGCAGAACTTAGACGCCGGGAATTTCACCTGGAAGTACTACGCGCAAAAATCCGGATCGGGGCGCGACTTAGATCCGTTCGAAGCCAGTTCGGCCGTATGGAACGGTCCGGATCGCGCGAATATCATCTATCCCGACACGCAAGTGCTCAAAGATATCGCCGCAGGCAAGCTGGCAAACGTTTCATGGGTCACGCCCAGCGGTCAGGATTCGGATCATCCCGGCCCGCAGTCCGGAAGCAAGGGGCCGCAATGGGTCGCCTCGATCGTCAACGCGATCGGGGAAAGCCAGTATTGGAACAGCACTGCGATCATCGTTATGTGGGATGAATGGGGCGGCTGGTACGACGAGGTGAAACCGCCGCAGATTTTGGATCAGCAATCGAAGGCTTTCGAAGGACTCGGCTTCCGCGTTCCGCTAATCGTCGTTTCGCCGTATGCCAAGGCCGGCTACATCTCGCATAAACAGCACGAAATCGCCGGGACGTTGCGGTTCATCGAGGAGACATTCAACCTGCCGTTTATCGGCGGCGGTTCGGGGATCAAGTACGCCGACCAACGTGCCGACGGATTCGACGATATGTTTGACTACACGCAGAGCCCGATTCCGTTCACGCCTATTCCGACCACCGGCAAGGCTAAATTCTTCGAGAATTTCCACGACGATACGCCGGCCGACACGTATTAAGGGTATCGATCGTCTAACTTCTTGAGTTCCGCCCAAGCCTCATAGTCTTCCACCGACGTTCCATCGTAGGCCGTCGACGACGCTTCGGCATTGTCGATGGCCTGCAACATGCTGGTCACGGCCGATTGCGCCTGGCCCCAAAACGAGTCCTGCGGATCGGCCGGATCTTTGGTCGTTTCAATCGCTAACCGCATCGGTTTGCCGTGCGCGGTGGCCAGTGCCAGCATTGGCGCCGAAATCTCGAGCAAGCTGTTGTTGCCGTTCAATACCGTGCGATACGACATGACGGTCAGCTCGTCGGTGTCGGCGACCAGCGCCTCGCCGAAGCTGTTGTAACCATCGGTGGGAAAGCCGAGCGCCTTGGTATAATCGGCGTCGGCAAACTGCACGTCGACCTCGATGTGCGTCGACGGGCTGTTGGCGCGCACCGCATGTAGCATCGCGTAGAAGTGTTTGATGATCGGCGCGTCGGATTGCACCGCGCCGGGCTTGTCGTACGCCTTCCAGCCGGTCACTTGATTTGGCTCGGTGTCCATGTGAATGCCGGCGAACAACTGCGTTTTGTTGACGGCGTTTTCCCACGCGACGGCCTTGTTCGGATGTTCGATCCAACTCGCGTCGCCGTTCAAGGCGTACAGCGTCACGCCGGCCGGCGGCGCAGCCTTGGCGTAGCTCTGCAGCTCGCGCGAGTGTTGCAGGCGGCCGTCGCGTGCGTACGCGTACAGAAAGACGTTGCTGACGCCGTTGGCCGTGCACCACGCCATCACCGAGGCTGCCGGCGGATAGCTGCTACCCGGCCACAACCACATGGAATGCCCGCCGCTCGTTGCTGTCCTTACGCTGTCGGCCGACGCTGCTGCGGGTGGGGAAAGGCCGGGATCGCCGGCACAAGCTGCGCCCGAGAGCAACGCGAGCACGACCGCCGTCTGCACCGCCCAAATCCCCGATATTTTCTGCATTCGAATCGCTTCCGCGCCCGCCATGCTCCGCCTCCGGCGTCGTCCGGTAGGAGACGGCCGCGCGCGCGTCTTATACAGGAGCTTCCCCGAGGGCCATTAGCTCAGTTGGTTAGAGCGCATGCTTGATAAGCATGAGGTCCCTGGTTCGAGACCAGGATGGCCCAGATTTGAAAAAGCCTGCAGCGCTTGCGGGCTTTTTTGTTGCATCGCCGCGCCTGATTGTATTTTGCCGCAAGGCGAATTAGGTCGACGCCCGAACGCGTAAGAAATCGTTCGGTCGACGCGGGGTGATTCGTATGCTCGATGTTTTGCTTTTTGTCGCGCTCCTCGCTCGAGGAGTGGCCCCCTCGCCTAGCCCGCAGGCGAGTCCGCTGAAAGAGATCACGCACGTTTACGGGGAGCCCTAACCTGCATTGAGCTTCACGACCGGATCGCCCCCAGCGAGTCGGCATTGATCCAAAACGGTGCGACGATCGAGGACGGCGTGAAAATTCTCGAACGCCGCGCACGCGAGGGTGGGGGGCGGCCGCTCGACACGTGATTTTTGAAAACGACGGCGCTGCCATCGTTCGCAACCGCAACAAGATCGATGATCTGTTGCGTGACGCGCCGAATACGATGGAGCAGCGAACAACCGAGTTGCGAAGCGTTTGAGGAAGCGCAGCGAGCCGAAGTCAAGGTCATCGAAGGCACGAATGAGACTCAGGGTATGACGCGACTGATGTACTCTGACACGCCGCCGGATGAGGGAATGTCGGGAAACGCACCGTCATCGGATATCGTTCCTCTACAAAACGTTCCACTACATGCGGTCGCCGATGCCGCGACGCAAGTCGTACGCGTCATTCGGGTTCGTGAGCAACTCCTAACGCAAACGTTGACCCCGCTTACCGCGCAGTGTCAGGGATCCGCCACGGCGCCGCCTTAACCAGTTTTATCGCTCTTCGTTACTAAGCGCCATGCCCTGAACACCCCCCAAACCCGTGTCGATTTTTAGTTGGAAATCGCCTGGAGGATAGTGGCTGATATAGACGTTGTCGTTAGCGAAATTCGAAACGTACATGTTGTCTTCGGCTTCGCGAAGAACGACTAGCGTAACGCCATTACTGGCCTGCACGACCTGGGACGGTGATTGGCTTCTGGGCGGAAATACGTCCACAACCTGTTTGCCGCCGGTCTCTACGACGAGGATGTTTCCGGAGTGATCGAGCTGAACGGCTTGCGGCTGGATAAGCTGCATGCCCAGAACGTGGCCTTTTGTAGAGTTCGGGCGAAACTTTTCAATGCTACCCACACCCGACCGGTCGCGATACGCTACGTACAGGCTATTTGCATCGTCTAAGTTTATTCCATCGGCTTCCACCCCGGGGGTTTCCAACGTACGACCTGGTGTGATCTGCCCGGGTGGATATTCCGTGACGCTGCCATTCCGGTTGGCGGCGTAGAGCCTGCCCGAGCGATCTTTAACAACGTATAGTGGACTGGCGGAATCGGTGTAAACGATCCAAGGGTGCAAGCTACCCGGGCGATACGCCGCTATTGTCGCCGAATTGGCGACGAACAGATCCCGATTCGCGTCGACGAACAGCCCGTATGCACCATTCACTTGGTCGGTGATTGCTCCAATGGCCGGCGGGTTGGAACCACTTTCCGGGAAGATCTTCACCTGGTTGCCGTCGGCAACGTAGATCAGTGATCCCGGATGACTTCCCTTGCGCAGCCAACCGCGCGGCTTGGGCCCGAGATCGGGCTGCCGTAGCAAAGTGGGTGATGGCTTAGGAACCGCGTTTGAACTGAGTAGCGATGACTGAGCCTCGGATGCGCGCGACGTAGATCGACAAGTCGGCAATCGCATTGTGAGCGCAACGATGCGAAAACCGATTCAATGAAGCCCATCCGGCAATCGTACCGCCGGGGTCTTCCCCGACTGCCACGACGTACCGGTCGTCGTGCAACGCCCACCACGCCGCAATTTGCGCAGCATCGTGCGGCTCGGTCTCCAACGTCGCGCAACGATCCTCGATGCCCTGATTATAAATCGCGCGGATCGCTTCGAGATCGGTCGTAGCCGCAGCCCGGATTGGGATCTCAAGGGGTGGGGAATCCAGCGGCACATCAGCAG
>JBDTKL010000011.1:0-2779 GCA_039935355.1 Candidatus Tumulicola sp. | reverse complement strand
CGCGTCCGCCGCGCAGCAGCGCCTGTCGGGCGGCCTCATCGACTACGTGTTGCCGGCAGACGCGTCGTCCGAAGCGATCTTTCGGGCGATCAAGCAGCTCGCGCTAAAATCCAACGCGTTGCGGCGGACGTTCGTCGCCGAAGAAGCTGTGTGCGCGCAGCGTGGCGCCGCCAGCGCGCTGAGTCCGCAAGAGCTAGCCGATTTCGCCGCGCGTCAAGCAGCTGGCATGATCAACGGATGGGCCGCCTGCGTGCTCCTCAACGAATACGGCGCGATATTTCGAGCAGAATATCCGCCGGCACCAAGTCCAGTTTTGCGCAAAATTCCGCGGCCTTTCTTGACCGGACAACAGCTCTTTCAGATGATGGCAGATGAAGCGTTTTATGACAGCGTGACGGACGACGTGATCGAGCGTCAGGCGCTTGCAAACCTCGAGCCCGCAATGGCTGCCAGCTTGGCGCTCGTCTCGAAGGCGCAACGCCATTGTGGAGCGATCGTGGCGACTTCGAAACAACGCCGCTCGGATTCGCTGGCATTCGAAGCGTTAGATCGCTTCGCGAATGCTGTCGCCGCGCGCTTCGAGCAACTGCAGCCATATAACTACGCACTTCCAGAGTTGCGCAAGGACCGGCTCTGGGAGCGCTTGCGCGACCGCATGTTGCACCTCGATATTTACCGTTCGTCGAACTGCAAGATTCCTTGGAAATATCGAATTTTTGACGACGCGTGGGGACTGCTGACGCTCGGAATCGACGACGACAGCGAACTGATCCGCCAGATCCACATGCCGAAGCGCCGTGCGGGCGTTCCTCGCGCGCCAAATCTGCGCGAACAACATAGCGATTCGCCGTGCTTCGCCGCCACGATCGACTTTTCGACCCAAACGATGCAGTATTCGAGCAGTGGCTTCCCTCCGCCGTTGTCGTTCGAGCGATCCGGGCTACGCGCCGGCAGCCGAATCATCGGAACGGAAACGACCGGCGTAGCGGCGCTACAGCCGAATGTCGGCGTCGTTATTTGCGACGGCGCATTATGGAACTGGCTGCAACTCCGTGACGCGCCGTACGAGCGTTTAGCAACCGTCTTGGATCGCGAGCAACCCATCGGGCTCGCGTCGGTGGTTACGCTGGGTTAGCGACCGGGTCGACCAAACCGTGCATCGCGGAGTTGACAACCGCGAGGTCGCGATCGACCTCCACCGATTGCCGCTCGAGACGCCGAAGCGTCGCTACATCGCCGTTCTTCTTGCATCGATCGATCATCCGATGCAGCAGATCGCGACGCTCTTGCAGCGCGCGAATGGCCGCCCATAGCGCCGATTCGAGGTGGCGCTCGTGCGCCGATAGCATCGACTTGCCGCTGTACGCATGTCCGGTGCGGCAGCGGAACCGCAAAACCGCGTCGTCATCGAGCTCCCACAGCGTTCCGCCGCAATCCGGGCACGTAAACACCGACGGCACGCCGGCGACGCGCTCGTCGCGGAGCTTGGGCTCTTGCGAGACCGCAGGCACGGGTCGTTGCATCCACTCCATAATCGCGCCAACGAGTGCGCGCGCGGGGAAGGCCCCTTCCACCGCACCCGTTCGTAGCGCGTTGAGCGGCATATCGGGAAACCGTGCGTCGTCGGGATCTTGCACGAACGTGCCGCCGCCGGCTTCGCGAATCGCGACCATTCCCGCGGCGCCGTCGTCGAGCGTGCCCGACAACAACACGCCGCAAACCGAAGGTCCGAATGCAACGGCGGCACTACGAAACAGCACGTCGATCGACGGCCGGTGATTGTTTTCGGTCGGCCCTTGCAGCACGCGCATTACGCCGTCTTGTAACGTCAAGTGGTGGTCGGGCGGCGCGACCACGATGCGCCGCGGCGCGATCGGTGCGCCGTCGATTGCGTGCGTTGCAAAGAGCGCACCCGCTCGCGACAAAAGATGCGGAAGCGCCGAGATACTCGTCGGCGGCACGTGCGTAACCACGAAAACGGCACCGGCAAAATCCGCGGGGAAGTCGGCGACCACTTGCATCAGCGGCTCGATCGCACCGGCCGAGCCGCCGATCACGATAACCGGGAAGGCGCGGTCGATCACAGCATGCATTGTAGAGGGGTTGTTCCCACAGTCGGTAACAGACCTGCATGACGTCGACAGGCGATTCGGACGAGTCCTACATCGTCGTTGTCGGTGCATCGGCAGGCGGAATCGAGGTCACCTCGCGACTCGTCGAGGCGCTTCCCGCCGACTTTGCGGCACCGGTCGTTATAGCGCAGCATGCCGATCCAAATACGCCCAGCCGACTGCCCGAAATCTTGGAACGGCGCACGCAATTGCGCGTGGTGACACTGATGGAACGTGCCGAGACGATGGTAGCCGGCTCGCTCTACCTTGGCGCCGCAGGCCAGCACTTGGCGATTCGCGGCAACGAAGTCGTCGCGAGCGCCCGTCACGATGGGCACCCGGTGCCCTCCATCGACGTGCTCTTCGCCAGCACGTCCGAAAGCTACGGCGATCGTACGGTCGCAATCATTCTATCGGGCATGGGCACCGACGGTGTCGCCGGCGTACGCGCGGTGAAAGAACGTGGCGGCACCGTGCTCGTGCAAGAACCCGCGTCCGCTGCATTTCCAGCCCTGCCGTCGGCGATTCCGCCGGCAGATATCGACTACACCGCGACGGTAGAATCGTTGGCGCCGCTCCTGACGAACCTCACGGCGGGACCGCGCGATGGCGACGTGACCAATCCCGACGTCCTCAATGCATTTCTCGATCAACTCCGCGGAAGAACC
>JBDTKL010000010.1:0-8832 GCA_039935355.1 Candidatus Tumulicola sp. | reverse complement strand
TACGGGCGCTGTCGGCCGCGCTCCGCGCCCGTCTGGTCCTGACGATTCCCGGCACGAAAACGATCGAGCTGGCGGCGCTCGGAAAGCCCGCCGTGGCGGTGACGCCGTACAACGCTCCCGAGCTGGTTGCGGTGAACGGACCGCTCACCTATCTGGACCGCGTGCCGCTGATCGGCGTGCCGCTGAAACGGTCGGTCGCGATGGCGGTGGCGCGACGGTTCGAATTCCACACGCAGCCCAACATGGACGCTGGCGAAATGCTGATCCACGAGTTGCACGGCACGGTGACGCCCGGACGCATCGCGCGCGTCGCGTTGGAGCGCTATGATGACGCGCCGTGGCTCGCCGACGCCGGCAGCCGGCTCGGGCAGCTCTATCTCGATCAGGCCGGCGCCGCCGACCGCATGGCTGCATCGTTACTCGCGTTAGCCGGGTAGTGGGAAACGACATGGACGTATCGGTCGTCATCGCGACCAAAGATCGGTCGCGGGCGCTGGCGCGCGCGCTTCGTTCGCTCGAGCTGCAGCGCGCGGCGCCCGAATTCGAGGTGCTGGTCGTCGACAATGGCTCGACCGACGCTACTGCAGCGATCGTCGAAGCGCAGGCGAATCGCGGCCCCTACCCGGTGCGCTACCTCTACGAGGCCGAACCGAATCGTGGTAAAGCGCGAAACCGGGGGATCGAAGATGCGTCCGGCGCGTTGATCGTCTTCTGCGACGACGACGTACAAGCGCCGCGCCATTGGCTCGCGGCGCACGCGCGCGCGCACGACGGTCACTCGAGAACGGTGGTGAACGGTCCGATCATCAACGTTCCGTCCTACGACAGTTATCCGAAGCCGACGCCCGCGAATTATTCGGGCGCGTTTCTCTGCACTTGTAACGTGTCGGTGCCCCGGGCGGCGTTGCGCGAAGTCGGCGGCTTCGACGAGCGCTTCGATTTGTATGGGTGGGAAGATACAGAACTCGGCGTTCGCTTACGAGAAGCCGGCGTGCGCCGCCGTTTTGCGTGGGACGCGGCGATCTGGCACGTGAAACTCGCGGCCGAGAACGCGCTCGACGTGGAAGCCCGCAAGACCGTCGAGCGGGCGCGCATGGCGCACAAATTTATCGCGAAACATCCGTCGCGGCGAGCGCGCGCCGCAACCGGCGCATATGCGTTCAATTTCTGGCGCGCACGCCTGACGCCCCAATGGGTATTGCCGGCATACGCCGGCGCCGCCACCTGGGATCGCCTACCTCCTTGGCTGCGCGCGATCGCCCGCGCGCGCTTTCTCGACCAGTTGTACGTGCGGGAACTGTCGAGCAGCCGGCCCGTCGACGACGCGGGGCGATGAGCCGGGCGCTTCTGTCATGTGCCGGCGGCGGTCTGGGCGACGCTTTGGTTGCGTCGATCGTCGCGCGCGCGTTGCGTCAACGGTTCGAAACGGTCGATGCGTTCGCATTGCCGTCGCATGCCGAATTGCTGGCCCGCGTTCCCGACGTCGACAACGTGCTGATCGACGACGGCCATCCCGAACGCTCGCTCGTCGAAACGATCGCCGGTCGACGCTACGATGCGTGCGTCACGACCTGGGCGACGGCGCGGAACGCTCGCATTCCGGCTGCCGCGCATATTCCAGTGCGCGTCGGTCAAGCGCGCCGCCTATATTCGTTTCGCTTTACCGATCGGGTGGTCGTACGCAGCGAAGACGGCGACACGACGTCACACTGGTCCGAGATTCTGCTCGACTATGCACGCGCGATCGGATGCGACACCGCGGACCGTCGCTACCGGTTCGTGCCGACCGAGGCCGACCAACGCGAAGCGTCGGCAGCGCTCGAAGCCACGGGCCTGACGGCGGGTGAATTTCTGATCCTCAATCCGTGCAACGCCGTCGCGTCGCAACGCGAAATCTGGCCGTTGCAAGGCTGGGCGTCGCTGATCGACGCCTTGCAACGGCGCTTCGATCTTCCGATCGTTCTTAGCGGGTCGCCGGCCGATTCGCCGTTGACCGGCGCTTTGGCAGCGGGTGCCGCATCGAGCTCCGCTGTAGTCGTTTCGATGGCGGATCGGCTCGGAATCGGAGGTTTCGGCGCGCTCGCGCAACGCGCGCGTGGATTCGTCGGCATCACGACCGGATCGATGCACGTTGCCGCTGCAGTCGACTGTCCGACCGTCGGTGTGTTTCCGTTTCAAAGCGACTTTCCGGAACGGTGGGCGCCGTTAGCGCCGGTATCGGCGATCGTTCGGCCGTCGTACCCGTGTCATCGTGGGGACACCAAAGAGCGTTGCCGCGACTACGCATGCGTTGCCAATCTCGACGTTGCGCGGATCGTTGCGGCGACCGAGACGATCGTCTAGCAATGCTCGCCACCATTCAATTCTGCACGTACAACCGCGCGACGCTGCTGGAGCGCGTCCTCGACGCCTGCTTCGAACAAACGGCCGGCGACGACGAGTACGAAGTGGTGGTCGTCAACGACGGCTCGACCGACGAAACGCCGGAGGTGTTGCGCCGCATGGCTCCGCGCGCTCGCTGCGCGTTCGAAGTCATCGAACAGCCGAACGGCGGGCTTGCAAACGCTCGCAACGCGGGCATCGCTCGAGCACGCGGCGAGCGCATCATCTTCATCGACGACGACGTGCTGGTGCTCCCGAATTTCGTGTCGGAACATCTGCGTAGTGGTAGCGAGCGGCCGGGAACGATCGTGCGCGGCGGCGCCATCTCCGTCGAAGGTTTCGACGAGTTGCCTCCACCGGTATGGTCGCTGAAACACTACAGCGGCAACTTCTTCTGGACGACCAACGTCTCGGTTCCGCTGGCGACGCTGCGCGCGATCGGTGGATTCGACGAATCGTTTAGCGAGTACGGTTGGGAAGATATCGATGTCGGACTGCGCCTGCGCCGTCGCGGCGTTCGCGCGACGTTCAATCCCAAGGCGCTGGTGTACCATTGGAAGCCGCGGCCGCGTGTCGGCGCGGTCGAAGGAATGATCCGTCAAGCGCGGGCGCAAGCCCGCACCGCGGTTATTCTCGCTCAACTACATCCGTATTGGCGCTCGTATGTAGCCACCGGCATCAATCCGGTCCAGCGTGCGTGGCATCGTACGACCGGCAACGTCGCGCGTGCCGAGCGGCGACAGCGTATGTTCGCAGACGAGCCGCCCGACCGGCCGTTAACCGATCGCGAATTGCGGACTGCGAAATGGCTGGCGAGCGTCGCGTACTTCGACGAAATCGAACGGGTCATGCGCGGACGCGCATGAGCGCGGTACTGTTGTCGCGGACCGATCGCATCGGCGATTTGATCTTGTCGACGCCTGCGATTGCGACGGTTCGAGCATCCTTTCCGGACGCGCGTATCCGCATGATCGTCAGCCCATATAACCGCGTCGTGATGGAGCGCAACACCGACGTCGATGAGTTGATCGATTTGCCGCCCGGCCATTCCCCGTCGCGCTTCGGTAGCCAACAAGGGCGGTACGACGTGGCCGTGGCGCTCGCGCCGCGTTCGATCGATTTGCGACTCGTGGGCGCGACGCGCGCGGGCCTGCGCGTCGGCTACACCTACGAACGCCGGTGGTTCGCACGCTTGACGGCGCCGCTGTATGTGAACCGGCTGATGATCTCGGAGGCCGACCCGGAGTTGTGCGAGCGCGATCCACACCGCGTCGTGCGTCACGAGGTCGATCAACTGCTCGATTTGGTCGCACTAGGCGGCGCGAGCCGGCGAATCCAACGCCTGCGCCTCGATGTCGTCGATGCCGATCGAACGACGGCTCGCCACTTGCCGCCCGGTTCGATCGTCCTGCACCTCGGCAGCCGATGGTTGAGCGAGGGGTCGAGCCTCGAGTCTACGTTGGCGATGGTCGAACGGTTGTCGAGGCTCGGACCGGTCGTGGTGACGTGCCCGCAAGAGTCCGACGAAGTGGCGCCCGCCTTCGAACGCGCTCCGGGCGTCAACGCCGTCTTGCGCGACCTGCCGTTTTTCGAGTGGGCGGCGGTTTTGGAGAGCGCCCGAGTGGTCGTCACGGTCGATACCGGTGCGACTCATGTCGCAAGCGCGATGCGAAGGCCCACCGTCGTAGCGTTCGAACACCGCTATTTCCGGCTCAACTCGCAAGAGTGGGCTCCCTACGGCGTCCCGCACGTTCTCGTGCGAAAGCCGCTTCGAGAGGATTCAGAATCGCTGGAACGCTTTCGCGACGAAATCGTGAACGGCGTCGCGACGCTGCTGCAATGATCGAATGTTCCGTCGTCATCCCGACGTACAACCGTCTCGACACGCTCCGGCATGTCGTTCCGACGCTGCTCGCGCAAGATCTCGAACCGGATCGGTACGAGTTGTTGATCTGCGATTCGAACTCGACCGACGGTACCGCCGAGTATCTCGAGACGGTGTCTTCGGAGCACCCGAACGTACGCCATTTGCCGGGCGCCTACTCGGGTCGCGCGGCGGCGCGCAACGCCGGAATCACGGCGGCGCGCGGCGAGATCGTTCTCTTTAACGACTCCGACATTTTAACGTCCCCCGATTTGCTTTCCCAGCATCTCGCGCGCCATCGCGAGCGGCAGCGCATTGCGGTCGTCGGTTTGGAAGTACAGGTCAACAATCTCGAAGATTACGCGTACAAGCGGGACCATCCGGACGAACGCGGATCGCTGCATCCCGCCTCGCGCACGCACCTGACGTGGCTCTATTTTCTCACCGGCAACGCATCCGTGCGGCGCGTCGATTTGCTCGACGTAGGAAGCTTCGACGAAAATTTTACCGGCTACGGCCACGAAGATCTCGAGCTGGGTTATCGCCTGCAAAAATCGGGTGTCCGCATCGAATACGAGCCGGAGGCCGTGAACTATCACTGCCAAGACGTGGGGCACGAAGATCAAAAGGCGAAAATGCGTTTGGCCGGACGTTCTACCGTCCGCTTTTACCGCAAGCACCCGGATTTCGACGTGCGCTTGCGGTTGGGCATGACGCCGGTCTCGTTGGGCCTGCATTCGCTGCTGACGAACGTGCCGTCGCTTTTAGGATATTTCGACCGCCGCTCCGAAGGTTCGAAGTTCGCGCGAGATCTGGTGCAGCAATACTTTTACGTCTCGGGAATTAAGGAAGCGTTGAACGTTGGAGAGTCCGGTGGGTAAGGTTGTGTCGTGCGGAGCGCTGCGCGCTTGCGATGCGAAATCGAGCGTCGAACTACGCGGCTGGGTCAATCGCCGCCGCGATCACGGCGGTCTGATTTTTATCGACGTTCGCGACGCCGAGGGGGTGACGCAGGTCGTCTTCGATCCGCAGCACGCAACGTTCGCCGAGGCGGAACGCTTGCGCCACGAGGACGTTATCCGCGTGAACGGCACCGTTCGTTTGCGTCCCGCCGGAACGGAGAATCCGCGCTTAGCGACCGGCGACGTCGAAGTCGCGGCCGGCGAACTCGAGGTCCTCAACCGTTCGCAGGTTCCGCCGTTTCCAGTCAATTCGGACGGGGCCGTCGACGAAAACCTGCGCCTGGAGTATCGCTACCTCGACCTGCGTCGCCCGCGCATGCAAGAGAATCTGCGCGTGCGGCATCGCATCGTCAAAGCGATTCGCGACTTCTTCGACGAGCGCGGCTTCGTCGAAATCGAAACGCCGATGCTGATCAAGTCGACGCCCGAAGGTGCGCGCGATTATCTCGTGCCGAGCCGCCTGCACGAGGGCATGTTCTATGCGCTGCCGCAGTCGCCGCAGCTGCTCAAGCAGGTGCTGATGATTTCCGGCTTCGGGCGATACGTACAGATCGCGCGCTGCATGCGCGACGAAGATTTGCGCGCGGACCGGCAGCCGGAGTTCACGCAACTCGACGTCGAGATGTCGTTCGTGACGCAAGAGGAAGTCCTCGAAACGATGGAGTCGTGCATCCACTACGTTTGGAAGCGCGCGCTCGACATCGATCTTCCGGCGTTTCCGCGTTTGACGCACGAGCAAGCCATTCAAAAGTACGGTGTCGATAAACCGGATCTGCGGTTCGGTTTGGAGCTCGCCGACTTGTCGCAGGCATTTGCGAACAGCGATTTCGCCGTCTTTCGTTCGGCCGTCGCAGATGGTGGCGTCGTCACCGGATTGCGGTATCCCGGCGGTGCGGCGCTGTCGCGCCGCGACTTCGACGGGCTAGTCGAGCTGGCGCGCGAGTTCGGCGCGAAGGGCATGGTTTGGGTCGCGTTGGCGCCCGACGGTATCAAGTCGCCGGCAGCCAAATTTTTGAACGATGCCGACGTCGCAGCGTTGCGCTCGGCCTGCGAAGCGCAGGACGGCGACGCGGTGCTCTTGTTCGCCGGGCCGGCTTCCGAGGCGTATCCGGTGGCGGGCAAAATGCGCAATGCGGTCGCGGAGCGGTGTAAGCTGCGCGATCCCAATGCTATGGCGTTTTGCTGGGTTACCGGCTTTCCGTATCTGGAAGTCGACGAAACGACCGGCCAAGTTGCGCCGGCGCACCATCCGTTCACGTCGCCGGCACCGGGTGAGTGGGACTTGATCGACAGCGATCCCAAACGCATGCGCGCGCAGCATTACGATATGGTGCTCAACGGCTACGAACTTGGATCGGGTTCGATTCGTATCCACCAGGCCGATTTACAACGGCGCATTTTCGAGATGCTCGGCTTGACTGCCGAACAGATCGACGATCGGTTTGGCTTTTTCATGCGTGCCTTGGAATACGGCGCGCCGCCACACGGCGGGATGGCGCTCGGCATCGACCGCATCGTCATGCTGGCGTGCGGAGAGGACAACATTCGCGAGGTGATCGCGTTCCCGAAAAATCAGGTCGCACGCGACTTGATGATGGACGCTCCGTCGGACGTCCCGCCCGAACTGTTGCGCGATTTGCACCTGCGCAGCACCGCGGCCAGGACGTAAAGACCGGCCGGCCGTGCGCGTCGCTGCCGTACTCGCGATCGTGATCGCGTTCTGCGCTTGCGCGGGGCGGGGGCACGGTCCGGCCTCGGATACGACGGCGTTGCACGCGTGCGAAACCCGGCAAGTCGAGCTCGCGGGCGTCGACGCAACGGTCATCGCGAATGCAGACGCATCGCTCGCCGAGGTCGACCTTGCGGACGGCTCTTCCACCGGGCGCCAATCGGCGTTGCGCGAAGCGTATAAGGCCTTCGGAAAACCGCATTCCGATACGATCGTGCATTCCATACAATCGAAGTGGGGTTTGACGACATTGGTCGATCGCTGCGGCCGCGCGTTTGCGCCTCACCCGGCATCGCTCGACGCCCATTAGGAGCTACGTGTCCAAACTTCGCGTGCATTGCTTTTCGACGTCGGTCGACGGCTATAGCGCCGGTCCAAATCAGGATCTCGATCATCCCGCCGGAGCCGGCGGCTTGCCCGTGTTCGGCTGGCAGTTCGCGACGCACACCCACCAACGGATGCATGGAACCGAGTCCGGCGAGACGGGTCTCGACGACGACTTGGTTCGGCGGGGGTTCGATAGAATCGGCGCATGGATTATGGGGCGCAATATGTTCGGTCCGATACGTGGACCGTGGATCGACGATGCGTGGAAAGGTTGGTGGGGCGAGAATCCGGCGTATCACACGCCGGTCTTCGTGCTAACGCAGTACCCCCGCGAACCGATCGAGATGCTCGGCGGAACGACGTTTTATTTCGTGACCGACGGCATTCACGAGGCACTCGACCGTGCGAGACGTGCAGCGGGCGAACTCGACGTTCGTTTGGGCGGTGGCGTCGTCACCATGCGGCAGTATCTGCGCGCCGGCTTGGTGGACGAGATGCATCTCGTGCAGTCGCCGGTGCTGCTCGGATCGGGCGAGCGGCTGTTCGACGGACTACATTTGCCCGAGGTTGGCTATCGGGTTCGCGAACGCATTGCATCGCCTAATGCGACGCACATTTTTATCGACAAAGCTTCGTGAGCCGCCGCCCTATTCGTTGAAGAAGCCGGCGAGCGCGCCGGATCGATCCGTAACGAACATAACTTTCTGCGAACCGTTCGTAAAGATCGCCAGAAAGTGGTAGCGCTCGAAGTTGCCCGCGGTGTCGTGGCTAACGAACTGCAGATGCGCAAACGTCCCGAGCGATGCAAAGTACTGCTGTACCGGTATCAGCGCGGACGGTGTCATCGCCGCCTGCATGACGGGCGTGACGTTTCCCGTTGGCGGGCGGCCGGCGATCACGTCGCTGAAGAACGTGCTGAACTGCGTTACTAACGCCGGATCGAGCTGAGCCGCGACCGGCGCGGCCGATGGCGCCGGAGTCGCGGCGTAGGGCGACTGCGCGTTCGCGCGTGCGGCCGCAAGCGTGCAGATCAACGCCACCGCTCCGGCGAGAAGCGCCAACGATTTCATTCCGGCCGGGCTTCGCCTTCGAGCCATCGGATGTCTTGCGCGTGACCGTCGGAGCGGCAGATCGTTACCGCCTCGCGATCCGGTAGCACGCGAATCGACATGTCGTACGCATCGTTGCGAAACTCCATTCGAACGTAGGCCACCGGAGCGGACGACGAAGCGCGGCGTCCGACCGACGCGATCGCATCGTTCAACTCTTGCAACGTCGCCGGCGTCAGGTGTTCTTCGACGACCGTCTGAACGACAACCGTTACACATCCCGCCTTCGGATGCACCTCGCGAACCAACCACGTCGAAAATCGTTCCGCATCGACCACGACGGGTGTTGTCGCTGCCAGGTCGAGCGCCGCGCGCAATCTGCGCAGACGATCCAGTTGGTCGGGCCAAACGAACGACTGCAACCGTCGAACTGCGCGCGCGTCGCCGACGTCGATTGGCTTTGCGTCGCATGCCCGCCGCTCGGAGATATCGATCGTCGCGTCGAGGTGCTTTGGGCGT
>JBDTKL010000009.1:0-2650 GCA_039935355.1 Candidatus Tumulicola sp. | reverse complement strand
CCCGCGCTCGGGTGCGTGCGACCGTCGACCCGAGCCACGATGTCGACGCGCTTCCGGTCGTGTTGAACGTGACGCCGTACTGATACTTTGAGAAATCGAGCCGACCGGCGACCCTGAACGTTAGTCGCATGAAACCCGATTTCAACTGCGGCTGTCCACCAACGGGAACGGTTGTCGCGGTATTGCTTGCGCAAGCCGATAGCACGATCGACACGATTCCAGCGAAGGCGAGATGCTTCGCTCTTGTAGCGGCGCTCATTCTCGTGTACCTGCGATTCTCAAAGCAATTAGTGTTGCGGCCCTATCTGCCGGAAGCGCGGCGTCGCCCGCGGCGAGGCGGTCGCGTATCGCTTTCCACTTATATTCGGCAAACCCCGTCGCCATCCAAGCTAACTTTAAGGCCAAAATCGACATGCGATTGGCTCGCTCGCAGTTTTTCTGACACCCTGTTAGAAACGGTTCTGCGTGAGAACTATAACGCTGGGTCTACGCGCGTCCCGTGGCGGCGCGATCGTCGTCGCCGTCGACGTCGAACGCGACGCACCACACGTTGCGCTTTCGTCGTTCATACCGACTGCGACTGAAAACGACCGCCTTGCGTCGGAACCCTATCACGTCGCCGCCGAAATCGCGCGCGACTTAAGCGAACATAGCTTTGTTGAAGCAGCGGCCGCCGTTCGCGAAGGACGCAAACGCCAAGATACATTCGCAGCCGCTGGATTGCGGAGCGTCGTCGAACAGTTGAACGACGGCGGCTTCGATGCGGTCGGCGCCGCGTTGCTCGTCAACCGCGCCGGCTGGGTGACCGATCTGCTGCGCTACAGTCTTGCAACGCCGGAGCATCCGGCCGTCGCCGAGGGGCTGGCGGTGCGTGACGCATTCCGGCATGCCTTGCGCGAAAACAACGTTCGGTTCGTCGAGCTCGATGAGAAAGCGCTTCCCGCCGAAGCCGCATCGCAACTACGCGTATCAACGGCGGAGATAGATGCGTGCCTCAAAGCACTCGGAAGCAGCGTCGGCCGCCCGTGGCGTAAAGAACACAAACTCGCGTGTCTTGCAGCTTGGGCGACCGCCGCGCTGGCCTGATCTTTACTTCACGAACGGAACGTTATTCGGCGTTACGATCCGTGCGATATCGCGAAAAATGGCGTTCGTAACCCCGGGAAACGGCTCCTCGACTTGGCTATTTACAAAGGCGACGATCGTAACGCCGGTCGCCGGCATATAGTACGCTCCGGTGTTATAACCGGTGATGCCGCCCGTATAGCCGTACCAGCCGGCCGAACAGCCGATTCCGAGGCCGAATGATAAGTTGCCCACGCCGGTCGGTATGCACGCCAGGCGCTCCTTCTGCGTCGCGGGGCTATTGGTGGTGCCTGTCACATAGGCTTTGACCCAACGCTTCATATCGGCCATGTCAGAAATCATGACGCCGGCTGCCCATGAAACCGACGGCGGTAAGGCTACCGTCTGATCGACCCATGCGCCCTTTACCAATGTGTAACCGTGTGCGTACGGTGACGGCATGTTCGGGTCGGTCGTCGGAAACGATGTGGCCGTCAGAGACATCGGTACGAGTATACGCTTAGATATCTGGCTTTGGATGGAATCGTGCGTTACTTTTTCGACGATCAGTCCGATCAAAAACCAGTTCGTGTTGCTGTAGTTGTATTTCGTACCCGGAGCGAAGAGCAGTGGCTGCTTCGCAGCGAGAGCGACCCATTGGCGCGTCGTTTGCTTGGCCCAGAATGCTTCGCTTTGTTTTTGAACGCCTGGCACCGAGTACACGTCGATGATACCGCTTCTCATCTCCGCGAGCTGGCGCAGTGTGATTTGATTCTCTTTCGGGATGTTGAACCCGAGGCCAAACTTGCCGATCGTGTCGTCGAGACGCAACTTCTTCTCATCGATCAGCTGCAGCAGCACGGTAGCAACGAACGTTTTGGTGTTGCTGCCGATGCGGAACCGGTCGTCGAGTTGCATGCGCGACTTGGTCGCGAGATCGGCGTAGCCATAACCCTTGGTATACTCGCCTTTTCCAGGCACCCAAACGCCAACCACAACGCCCGGAACCGGTTTCGCGCCACCGTAGGCAGCGAGCTCGTGTACGACTGCGGCGTCGATCGCCTTTTGCGTAGCGGGATCGAGAGTAGCCGTTGCCGCGCCACCGGCAGCGGGCGCCGCCAGTAGCGAAAGCACTGCGGCAAGAAGGCCGAGCTTGAAATAGGTCATGGGGCGCATTTCGCTATTCACAGTAATTCCTCTCCCGCGACACGAAGCGTCGCGCCGTGCGTGCGGTCGCAGCGTTCGTCGTCGACTGCAGCGGGCTTCTCGCGATCGGTGATTCACCGTTCGACGTTGGTCACACACCGTGCGCGCCATTTGTCCTGACCCCACCACGATCGATACGATTGTGCCGCTGTCGCACGGCTCACTCGGTCCGGCGCATACCCGCGTTCGCAGACGTGCGTTCGGCAACGAAGACGCATACGGGGCGTGGCGCAACTGGGGACCCCCGAACACCTCTTCGTTCGAATTTATTCAGGACGTGCGAAAAGTTTACGACTTACGCATCCGCTGGCAACGATTCAAAGGCGAATCGAACCCATCGTGAAGCCCGTACACTCGGGCACAACCGTCGGGCAGGTTT
>JBDTKL010000008.1:0-10719 GCA_039935355.1 Candidatus Tumulicola sp. | reverse complement strand
CGCGGTTGCGTCACGGTTACGATCGCGTTGAGTTTGTCCGTCGCCGCGCTCGCGGTGTGCGCGGTCGCATTGATCGAAATCGCATTTGCCGGACACGACTATCCGTATCACGCCGGCTGGTTCAATGTTGCAATCGTTGCCGTATGGATCGTCGCGGCATGGCGCGCGCGCGTGCGACTGCGCTCGAACCTGCCGCCGCAAGCGCGCGTCGCGCTCGCGGCGATCGTGCTGGGAAGCGGCATGGCATGCGTCGCGACGGTCGCGTCCGGATTATTGGCACCCGACGCGCAAACGATCGTCGGAGCTCCGGGACAGCGCGTGAACGTGCCGGGCACCGGCGATTGGCTCGCCTTTCCGCTGACCGGAACGCAATCGCAAGATGGAGCGGTCGTCTTGCAACGAGCCCGCGGTACGCTGGCGCTCGATCGCCCGCGCCAAGCCGGCGGGTACGTGTATCGCGCCATACCGCGCAACGTCGTGTCGGTCGACGCACGCGATCTCTCGGGCAATCGACTGACGATCACGCAGCCCGAAGGCAAGCTGTTTCTGTCGCCCGTGTTGCTGATGACGCAGACGCAGAACATCTCGGGGCTCGACCTTCCGTTCGACGGATTCTCGATTCCGGCGGCGCGGCGCAACGTGAAAGCGGTACTGTTTTCACCCCAAGCTGCGGCTGCAGTTCGCAGCTTGCCGGCCGGTTCGGGACCGGCAGTCTTGTTCGCGGTGGACGACGAGCGCGGCCAACCGCTTCCGCATGGAATCGCACTTTCTACCGGCGGGGCCGCCGTGCGCGCGGGCAATTTGCTGCTGGCTGCGACGGCCTTCCAATATCCGGCGATTCAGATCGTGTCGGCTCCTCCGTGGTTACCTACCGGGATCGGGACGTTGCTCGCGATCGCCGGCGTGGGGTACTTCGCATTTACGGTTTCGCGACGGCGGTAGCGGCGATGGATGGTGCGGCAAGTTTCACGGTGAGGTTGGCGGCCGAAGCGTCCAATGCGGTGCGGTACGCAGCGTACTGGCTTCCATGCGGAGGATCCACGACCACGAACTTGCCTTGACTCGTCACACCGGTTATGCGGAACGTGCCGTCTGCGGCCGTCGTTGCGAACGGCGCATTGACCGGATCGCTACTGTTGCCGTCCGAAACGAGCACCAACGCGCCCGCGACCGGGAACGAGGTTGTGGCATCGACCACGCGTCCGGCGACGATCGTCGTTACGGGCTGTACCGGGGTGATAGCGGGCGCATCGGCCGCGAGATCAGCGCGTGCATAGGTGCGCAATGCCTCGGCGGCTTCTTTCGAGTCGGGGAAGTTCGCGACCAGTGCTTCGAGCAATTCCGTCGCGTGCGCGCCGTGTGCCTTTCCGGCTCGCACGTAGCATTCGAACAAATGCGCCAGCACCGCGGCCAACCACGGATCGTGCGGGTAGTGCGTCTTCCAAACGACGACGGCGTCGTCGATGCGTTCGAGCGAGTTCAGGCCGTCGGCGGTCTGTAGCGCCGTGTCCGGCTCGCCTTGAACCGTGACGATTCTGTTGCGGACTTCGAGCACGGACTGGCCGAAGCGACCGAAATAGTTGTCGACGGGGGCTTCTTGCGAAGCCGCCGGCTGTTGCACGGCCGGCGTTGCCGGGCCCGTGTCGGACAACGCGGCCACCGGCGTCACAAGCGCGCCGGCGACGAGCATCGAGAAGAGAGCGATAACAGGCGTTTCTCTCATGAAAGGACACCCCTCCTTTGAAAAGAGAGCAAACGATGGAAGTACAAAAAAAGACCTAGGTAAGCTCCTTGCTTTGCCCGGCAAAACGACCGGGCTCCGTCATTTCCACTAGGCCGGGGATTGGCCCTCCCGGGCTAACGGGGTGTTTTTAAAAATCGGTAACCGATGTGAAGGCGAATCGTTCGAATTTGGCTGTGGGAACCACCATCGAATAATGGTAGCTGCCGGTGCGCCGCTGCTCGGAAGAAAACTCGCATCGGCCGAGCAGATCGACGATGCCGACGTTAAACCGCATGTTGCGTACGCCGCGCGCGATGCGTCCGTTTTCGATCGCGAACGTGCCGTCGCGGGTCATTCCGGTAACGATCGCGCGCTTTCGGTCGACGGTACGAATGTACCAGAAGCGCGAAATCAGCAAACCGCGTTTGGTTTGCGCGATCAGCTCTTGGGTCGACTTCGATCCGCCCGCAACGACCAGGTTGCGCGCCTGCGGCCCGTAGGCGTTGGGAGCCGGTAGCGCGTGACCCGTGTTGACGCGATCGAGTTTCTTCGAGTAGTACGAGTCGGTCAGGATCGATTTCACGACGCCGTTTTCGACTAACGACAAACGTTGCGTAGGCTGCCCTTCGAAATCGAACGGCATGCCGGGAGCGAGCGGATGCGCGTAATCGTCGCTCAACGTAAATCGTTCGGAGAAATACGAACGGTCGAGTCCGTCGCTGCAAAACGACGAGCCGTCGTCGAACGACTGCGCCGAAAAGTGATCGGCGAGATAGATCAAAATTTCGCCAAAAGCGGCCGGCTCGAGAACGACCGTCCATTCGCCCGGATCGACCGACGACGGATTCGCCGTTCCGCGCGCTTTTTCGGCAGCGGTGCGGGCTACCGCAGCGGCGTCGATCGAGCCGGCTGCCGAAGAATACCCTTCGGCGAACCCGGTGGAATCGGATGCCGTCATCTTGACGTTCAGTGCGGCGTCGGTGCCGTCGAACGACGCTACGCCCCCCGACGTGTTGGCGACGGTCAAACCACTCGTCGACGTCGACGCATATCCGGCGGACCAGCACTCGGCGGATTCGGCGGCGGCGAACACCGGCGAGCACATTGCAGCACGGACGGTGGCTCCGGCGACGGCTGTCGCTGCGTCGTATGCGCCGTCGACCGGTACGGACGCCGACGGCCCGGGCAGATCGGGCGTAAGCGGATCCGGCGGCGACAATTTGGCCATCTCGGCCGCGCGCGCTACCGCAGCTCGCAAGGATGCGTCATCCAAGCGATTGGTTTGTGCGACGCCGGTGCGATTGTCGACCACGGCACGAACCGACACGTCGACGTTTTCCACGGCAACGTTTTGATTGGACACTTCGTGCGTGAAACGCGTCAGCGCGGCATCGCCGGCCGAAACCAGGACCTCGGTACGGTCGGCATTCGAAAACGCTAGGACTCGTTTGGCGAGCGCTTCGCGTTGCTCGGCCTGCATCGTCGGACTATCCACGGTAACCCACTCCTACATCGACCCCGCGGAAACGCGCCGCAGCTGCCGCTTGCGTGGTGCGGCCGGTTTGCATCGGCTCGCCCTTTCCGCAGTTCGGCGTTCCCCACGCGAACCACGAGCGTGCGTCGCCGATCGCGTCGCACGAGTTCCAAAAATGCGGCGTCACGCCGCCGTACGTGGGATTTTTCAGCAACTTGCCGCGCTTGCCGTTCTTGATCTCCCACCCCATCTCGCATCCAAATTGGAAGTTGAGCCGGCGATCGTCGATCGACCACGAGCGGTTACTCTCCATGTAGATGCCGTCTTTCACGTCGTCGAATAAATTGTCGAACGGAACGTCACCCGGACGCAAACTCAGATTGCACATGCGAATCATCGGAACGCTCGACCACCCCGAGGCACGCACGCAGGCGTTGCTTTCGCGGCCGATCGCGCGCGCCGTATCGTTGCTCATTTCGTATCCTGCTAAAACCCCATCGCGCACGATGTCGGAACGAATCGAACGCGTGCCCTCGTCGTCGTAGCCGCATGTCGCCATGCCGCGGTCGAGCGTATTGTCGATTTCGATCGTCACCCGGTCCGAGCCATACCGTAATTTGTCGAGCTGGTCGATCTCGAGAAAGCTCGTTCCGGAAAAGTTTGCTTCCCAGCCCATCACGCGGTCGAGCTCGGCCGGATGCCCGCACGATTCGTGAATCTGCAGCGACATCTGCGAACTGCCGAGGATGATGTCGAACACGCCGGATGGACATTGCGGAGCGCGCAGCAATTCGGAGGCTTCTTGGGCGATGCGCGGCGCCTCGTCGATCAATCGTGCGGCCTCGACGATTTCCCAACCGCCGGACTGATACAGGCCGACGTCGCCCGGATAGGTGCGTACCTGCACGTCGCCGTCGCCGACGGCCATCGCCTCGATGCCCGAACCGGTTTGCCGCAACCGCTGTGCGATACGCGAACCGATCGTGCTGAAGAAATACTTGTCGGTGCGCCACAGATCGAGCCACGCGCGTCCGACCGCAACGCCCGCCGGTCCGTGCAATAGCCGCTCGGCTTCGAGCAGCAGCGCCACGCGTTCGCCAAATGGAACGTCTTGTGGGTCCCGCTCGATGCGGGCTTCGAACGTATCTTGGTACGCGCGAGCGGGTGCTGCTCCGACGCGACGCCGCGCGATGGCGGCACCGGCTCGAGCGACGTCGACCGCGCGTGCGGCCGCCGCGTCGATGCCGGCGTCGGTCAGATCCGACGTGGCCGCAAACCCCCACGAGCCATCGAATAGCGCTCGCACGCCCATTCCAGTGCTGGTCGCGTCGGACAGCGTCGCGACGACGCCGTTGCGCACCTCGATACGTTCGGCACGATCGACCTCGAAGCGCGTGTCGGCATATTCCGCACCGCGCGCGACCGCAGTATCCAGCGCGCGGCCCGCGGCCGTTTCAAATTCCACGAGATATCCTTACTGTCCAGCGACGATAGCGCGGACGTTGCGCAGGACGATTCGACCGAAAGCGAGCTGCAGGCCTTTCGGCGGCAGCACGTAGATTGCGACCAGCTGCGTCGGGGCGACGCTGTCGGTGCCGAATCGCACGATGACCCTGCGCCAGCCGGGCGTTCCGAGCGGCGTGGCGTCGAGCAGGGTCGTCTCGTTGATCGAGTTGCGCACGGCGACTCGTACGCGGCCCCCGCTGCCGTCGTCGAGAACGTCGAACGATAGGCCGATCGACCCGGGCGGCAACGCCGCACCGGCCGTGGCGTATGCGGCACGTTCGCTCGGGCCGAACGTATAATCGAGCGCGACGCACGTCGCGCACGGCCCACGCGTGAGACTGCCGGCCCCACCGCGCGGAATCGTGGTAAACCGCGCGCGTTGCGCGAAGCCGAGGTCGACCCCGTGCGAACCGACGGTGACCCGTGCCATCGTTTTGACGCCGCCGATTTCGACCGATACGTCAGCGTTGCCGGTGCCGGCGACGAAACGGCCGAGCGAATCGACGCGGCCCGAGGTTGCCGACCAATGCAGCGCCGCCGGAGCCGCCAGCGCGTAGCCGCGGGCATCGACTGCGACCGCCGACAGATCGATCGACTGGCCGCGATCGACGTTGGCGATGCGTGGCAGAATCGTGACGGCGCTCGGAGCGCCCCACACCTCGACCGGCACTTCGCCGTGAAGCGCGCCGTCGCGAAGCACGATCCGTCCGCGTCCGGCACGCGCGGCGACGAAGCGTCCGCGGTCTACTCGTCCGAGCGCCGGAGGATCGACCGTCGCAATCGCCGTGTTGGGCGAACGGGCCACATGATTGGCAGCGTCGACGGATGCGATGCGCAACTCCACCTGCGCTCCCGGCAGCGCGCGCACGATGCCCGGCCGCGCGACGATTCGTACCGCCGGTCCAACCGGATCGGTGCTGTACACGAACAATCCGTTTCCGACCGGTCGTTCGATGCCGTCCGACGGTGTATTAACGACTTCGGCTTGCACGTCGCCCAGCCGCCGCACTACTTCGGTCGACGAGCCGCCTCCATCGAACGCCAACCCTTCGGATGCGCCGAGTCCGCGCATCAGCGCCGCAAATTCGCGACGCGTGAGACCAACGCTCGAGGCTGGATGCCGACCGTCGACTTCGATCAACAGCAACCGTCCGTCGGGCGTGATGGCCGCGCCAGAACTCGGAATGCGCTTGTCATATTCGCCGCCGCGCGGACCATCCGGATCGTCGTACCACTGTCCTTGATGCAGAATCAGCGGGCCGCCTCCGATTGCCGTAATCAGGGACTTGATACCGAACGGCGACAGATCTCCGTCGACGGTCGCGGTGTCGCCGGCCGACGGAAGATCGAACGATCCGTATGCGTTGGCACCGATCGCTAAGTAGTACCCGGCGGGTTGGCGATTGAGATTATCGGCCACCGACAGAACGCGAAACTGCGACGGAGAAGCTCCGCCGGATAGCGGCGACAGGGCGACGAGCGTGAGATTATCTTCGGGCGGAACGGCGCCGAATTCGGGCGTTAGCAATCCGGCACCACCGCCCGGAACGGGCAACTCGTTGACCGACGCGAGCGGAAGCTGGCTGGTGCCCACCGTCACCGTTCCGGTGAACGCGAACTCGACGATTTGCGGACTTCCGTTGCGTTCGATCGCCAGCGCGTAGCGTTTGCGCGGCATCGACAGCAACGCCCCGTCGCGCACGACCACGTTGGTCGGCCGGTACGTATTTCCGATGTCGAAATAATCGCCGTTAATGCCGGCGACGGCACCCGTGCGTTTGGACATCGATCCCACCGTTTCGCCGTGCGACTCTAAGGCGTCGCGCGCTTGCACTTCGGCCACTCGAACGTCGCTGCGACGCGAGTCGATCGACACGACGTGAATCGCGAGTGGGCCGGCCGCCGTTTGCAGTAGATATTCTGCGTACGTGATGCCCGGCGCGACCGGTTCGATCGTCGGAGCCTGCGATGCGATCGCAGGAAACGGGGCGGGCGGAGCGAGCAGCGCCGGAACGTCGGCCGCGCGTCCCGCGCACGGAACGACGGCCAGCGACGCGGCGAGCGTCATCGCCCGCGCCCAGCGTTGGTTCACGCGCCGCCGCGTGACGCCGGACGCATCACCGTAACGGCCAGCGGATAGCCGCCGGTGTCGAACGGCGCTCCGCTAACGCGCCGCAGCGTCGTGGTATCGAACGCGTCGACTTGCGACGAACGCGCGCACGGAACGTACAAACGCCGGCCAATCGTGTCCAGGTACGGTTTCCACGGAGTATGACAGGTCGACAGCGGCGCGCGCTGCGATCGTAAGGTCGTCGCATTTAACACGTATACGACGTCGGCGCTCTCGTCGGTAACGAAGGCGCGTCCGCGAGCTGCATCGTACGCGACGCCCAGCGGAAACGCCAGGTTCGCGCTGCGTGCCACCCGCCGCGGCGGCCAGTGCCGCAGGTCGAACGATGCTACGTAGCCGGGAGTCGAAAACGGCGGATCCGCGCTCTGATTCGCTACGACGTACAGGCGCGTTGCATCGTCGTTGAGGGCGAGCGAAAACGCACGATCGGCGGCTTGGAAGCGGCGAACCACGCGCATCGATTGAGCTCCGACCACCGCCACCGTCCCGTCGTTGGCATTCGCCACGTAAACGAGGTTGCGAATCGAGTCGACGGCCACGCCTTCGGCCGTTTGTCCGGTCACCACGCTCGACACCGCTCCCCCGGGGGTGACGCGCGTCAATCCGCCGCGTCCACCCAATTCGCGATTGGTGACGAATGCGTCGCCGTTTGTATCCAGCGCAATCTGATCGCCGAGCGGCACGCCTGCATTTCGCGTAACGGTCCACGGGCTACGTGCGACGACCGTCAACCGGTCGCCCTGCGTGTCGACTGCGAATAATCGGTTTGCGTCGGCTGCGGTGTCGCCGGGCGAACCTCCGATTGCGAGGACGCCGTCGACGGCGAAGTTGTCGGCACGGTGAAGGACGATGCCCGAATCGTAGCTGGCGACCGCGAGCTCGACGCGTTGCGGCGGAGGCGGCGAGGCGAGGGCGATTGTGGTAGCGGCGATGCCGGCCGCGTTACCGGCGATCAACGTCGCCGCGTCGGCTCGCGCGTCGTCGGGAACCGCGTAAGTTCCGGCGTCGTCCAAACTGCCGTCCCCGAGTAAACGAACGAGATACGGAGCGGCGAATCCATCGACGGCAATCGGAACCCTGCTGCCCGGCAGATAGGGCCACCGAGCTGTGGCGATCGATCCGACCGCGCGCGAAACGGGTGCCGGACGCCAAACCGTTGCGGTGCAAACCACCAGTACCGCGACCGCCGCCGCCGGCAGCGCGCGCGACTTCACGGCCGGAAGCCGACGATCATCAAAACGATGCCGATGAGGCTTAACGCGCACGCCGCGTTAAAGAAACCGCGCGTCGCGACGAGCGTCGAGATCGAAACGAGTACGATCGAAATATCGAAGAAGGTCGTGGCGGTCTGGAGCGTTTCGTACGATTTTAGGACGTGTTGGGATTCCACGTCCTTGCTCTCGGATTGCTTTTCGAGCGACTCCGCTTTGACGAGGACGTCGGCAGAACTTGTGCGTTCGGAATCGGCGATGGTTTGCAACTGCCGTTTGCCGGCTGCCGTGCCGATCACGTTGGCGGCGACCAACGTTTGCGCGATTTGGGACCGGACTACTCTTGCTTCGTATTTCGCATATGCATCGGAGGCCCGCGCTTGCAAGAGAATAGCCTCGTTTTTTGAGGTGAGCGCCTCGATCGAGCGATGATGCGCGAATAGCGTGCCGAGCGCGGCGAGCACGGCGATGACGGCGATCGTCGCCGACATCAATCGATTGCCGCGGTTTGAGTTCTCGCGCATCTCGGTCGAATCGCTCAACCTGCGATGGGTGCTTTCGCTCATGATGCCGGCTCGATGTCCTTTCTGCCGGCGATGGTACCGACGCGTGCGAGACCTTCCGCGATGTCGGTTCCGGGTGCGACCGTCGTTTCCATCGTCCTACGCGGATCCAACGTAAAACTCGCAAGCCGGTATTCGCCGAACGTGCCGGCGACGATCGCTCCATCCGGATCGACGGCATATGCGCGATCCGCCGAACGATCGAAAACCACGACGTATATGCGCAATTCGAGAGCTCTCGCACGCGCGAAAGCCGTCGTCCATTCCGAAGAACCGGAGGCGATCCAGACGGCGGCGCGATAGCCCGCCTGGCGATATGCCGGCAACGCCACCGGATCGTAGGCGCGTTCGTCGGATATCGCAACCGTTGGAATCGCGCCATTCAACTCCGCTATTCCACCGTCCGCGGTAACCACGCAGTCGACGTCTAGAAAACCGCGCAATCGACCGATGTCGAGCGCTCGCGTGTCGAGCGCGATCGCGACCCGGATGGGGGCGACGTTCGCGAGCGTGCGAACCGGAATGTCGTCTGCATCGCGGGGTGCAACCGGCGACGCGCCGATCGTAACGGTCGCGCGGACGATTTCAGGATCCTGTTGGCTCGCGATCTCCAAGACGTTTCCGTCGCCGTCGACGATCTGACTCTTTCCGCAATAGGCGACCGCGCCGAGTTCGACACCGCACTTATTCGCGCCGGCGAACGGTACGCGGTTTTCGCGCGCGCGAACTCGCGCGAGCAGATCGGCTTGCACGTTTTCGAGTAGCGCGGGATCGCGTCCACTCGTGACCCATGCGGTGGGCATGGCGATGATATCGGCCCCGCGGTCGACCAACGCGCGAGCGATCCACGGAATGCGCCCGTCGGCGCAAATCATCGCGCCGATCGAGCCGATCGACGTCCGCACCGGCGCGATGCGTTCGCCGGCCTCGAACCAATGCCGGTCGAAGTGCCAAAGGAACAGCTTCTCCGCTCGTCCTGCGATGGAACCGTCGGTGTCGATGACAACCGCGGCGTTGCGCAGCTTGCCGCCGGAGCGAATCGCCGCTCCGGCCACGATCGCGCAGCTATACTTTGCGGCCACGTCCTGTAAGCGCGCGAGCGAACGCGCAATCGCGACGTCGTCCACGTCGTCGCGCTCCAGCACGTATGCGGGGAACGTTCCCTCGGGCAGCACGGCGAGGTCGGCGTGCTCGGCCGCCGCCGACGCGCTCGCAACGGTCGCGTCGACCGATGATGCGAAGTCTGCACGATCGTGCGCGCGAAGTTGTACGGCCGCGACGCGGATCGAGCGGCTCATCGTCGCGCAGGTTCGCGCACGCCGCGCGCACGTTCCTTCGCGGTGGCGGAAGGCGCGCGTCATATCAGCGGGAAACGATTATTTCCCAATGCGCGTACGTCGGAGCGGGCGGGCCGCTCCCAAGGAGAACATTCGCACGTGAAACGCATTGTGCTGGCGCCCATGGCGGCGCTGGCGATAGCGAGCACCTTACCCTTCGGCAACGCTGTAGCAGCGCCCACACCGGCACCCTCCGCGAAACCGTCGCCGACTGCGAAGGCGGCGGCATCTGCAAAAAAACCAGCGCCGTCGCAAAGCGCGGATCCCTGCGGATCCGCGAAAAGCAAGTGGCAGCATTTGCAGTGCCAGCAGTTCAACGGCTCGGCACCGGGAGACGAGTATTTCGGCCGGATGAAGATCAGCTATCTCGGAATCGACAACACGTTTCGAGACGCCGCGATCAGCGCTGGCGCGTACAGCACCGATGAGAAACTGATTAATAAGTTGCAGTTTGCCGACGAAGCGCTGGCAAAGTGGGCCGCCAAGTATCCGGGAGACCCGCAGCTTGCCCGTGCGTATTTTCTCGGCCTCATCGTATTTCGAAAAATCTATACGCAATCGGCGCAGCAGACGGCGTGGCGTTACGACCAATTGCTGATGCAAAAATACCCGACGACGTACTTCGGGAAGAGCGCAAAGACGGCCGCTGCGACCGGGTTCGTCGAACATTGGTTCGTCTTGGCGCAACTCTGTCCGACGCCGTTGCCCAAGGGCGTGATGCCGGAGGCGACACCAAATGCGACGGCGACGCCCTCGCCCGCGCCCGGCCAACCG
>JBDTKL010000007.1:0-6124 GCA_039935355.1 Candidatus Tumulicola sp. | reverse complement strand
CCAGCGAAACCGGAATGCGCGGGGCAGCTGACGAGCATACCACTCCCGGAAACGATGCAACCCGTGGTTGAACCAGCGGAAGAAGACGAGGTTCGATTCGGATTCGCCCTTGAGCAAGCGCGCCGATAGCACCGGTGCGAGCGTCAGGGCTTGGAACAGCGAGATGGTGATCGCCGCGGCGATCGTCAGGGCGAACTGCTTGTACAGTTGGCCGGTCGTACCCGGGAAGAAGCCGACCGGAATGAACACCGCAAGTAGCACGAGCGACGACGCAACGACCGCGCTCTGGATTTCCCTCATGGCTTCGGCGGCGCTTTCGATCGCGCTCTTCTTGCCTTTGTTCATCTCGATGTGACGCGCGATGTTCTCGATGACGACGATCGCGTCGTCGACCACCAGTCCCGTGGCCAAAGTTAGCCCGAATAACGTAATTGTATTGATCGAGAAGCCGAAAATCTTCATCACGAAGAACGTTCCGATGAGCGAGACTGGAATCGTCACGGCCGGGATCAGCGTCGACTTCGGGTCCTGCAAGAAGACGTAAATGACCAACACGACCAAGAAGATCGACAAGAGTAGCGTGATCACGACTTCTTTGATCGACTCTTGCACGAAGGTGGTGGTGCTGAACGCGACCGTCCAGTGAACGCCCGGCGGAAACGCTTTCGCCAGCTGGTTCATCTGCGCGAGGGTGGCTTTCGAAACGTCCAGCGCGTTGGCGGTCGGGTACTGCTGTACGCCCAGTCCGACGACGCGAGACTGCCCGTCGAACCGCAGCGCGCTCGAATAATCTTGCGCTCCGAGCTCGACGCGCCCGACGTCGCGGATGCGGGTGTAACCGCCGTTGAGATTCTGCCGCAAGATGATGTTGGAGAACTCTTCCGGAGTCGACAGCTGCGTCACCGCGTTGACGGTATACGTATGCACCTGTGTCTTCGGTTGTGGAGGCGAGCCGATACTGCCGACGCCGATAGCGACGTTTTGCTCTTGCAAGGAAGTGATCACGTCGCCCACGTCTAGCCCCTGGTGCGCGAGCGCGACCGGGTTGAGCCATATGCGCATGGCGTATTGGCGCTGACCGAAGATCCGAATACCCGAGACGCCCGACACGCGCGATAGGTTGTTGACGATGTTGAGCTGCGCGTAGTTGCTCAACTGCAGCGTATCGATATCTTTGTTGTCGGACGTCAGCGCGATGCCCATGACGAACGTGCCGGCGTTCTTCGATACGGTGATGCCCAGCTGTTGAACGCTGGCCGGCAACTGTCCGAGTGCCGTTTGCGCCGCGTTCTGAACGTCGGCTGCGGCGATGTCGAGATTGGTTTCCAGCGTGAACGTCAGCGTAATCGACGAGATGCCCTGAGCGCTGGTCGACGAGATATAGCGAAGCCCTTGAACCGTATTCACGGCTTGTTCGATCGGGGTCGTCACCTGCGCCTCGACCGCCTGCGGACTGGCACCAACATAGGTCGCCGAAACGGTCACGACCGGGGGTGCGATTTGCGGATATTGCGCGATCGGCAGCACCGGGATGACGACGCCGCCGCCGATCAGGATGATCAGCGAGCATACGACGGCCAACACCGGGCGCGTCAGGAACATCTTGGTCACGAAACGGTTAAAAAACCCTTAGGCGCCCTGGGTTGCGCGTCAAAGGAAACTATTCTGAAGAAGCGTTTGTCAGGCGGGAAATGCTTGCTCGGCGTGATACGAGCTGCGAGAAAGCGGGCTGGAGACCACCTGATGGAAACCCTTGCCGCGCGCCAGTAGCCCGTAGGCTTCGAATTCCTCCGGCGTTACGAAGGCGTGGACCGGCAGATGCCGTTTGCTCGGCTGCAGATACTGGCCCATCGTAAAGATATCGACGCCGGTCGAGCGGGCGTCGTCCATCGCGGCCTCGACCTCTCCGGGCGTCTCGCCCAGGCCTAGCATCAACGACGTCTTCGTGTAGTGCTGTGGAGCGCGGCTCTTTGCATACGACAGCACGCGCAACGATTGATCGTATCCGGCGCGCTTATCGCGTACCGAGGGCGTGAGTCGGCGAACGGTCTCCAGATTATGCGCGAAGACATCGGGCTCGGCGTCCATCACGATATCGAGAGCTCGAAGGTCGCCACGATAGTCGCCGCTCAGGATTTCGACCTTCGATCCGGGCACGCGAGCGTGAATCTCGCGCACCGTGTTGGCGAAAATCAGCGCCCCGCCGTCGGCAAGGTCGTCGCGGTCGACGGCCGTGAGGACCAAATAGCGCCAGCCGAGGTCGCGCACCGCATCCGCCACGCGTACCGGCTCGAGCCAATCCACTTGGCCACGCGGATTTCCGGTCTTCACGTTGCAGAAGCGGCAGCCGCGCGTACACGTATCGCCGAGAATCATGATCGTCGCCGTTCCGGCGCCCCAGCACTCGGCCAGATTCGGACACGCCGCTTCCTTGCACACCGTATGAAGCGAGAGTCCCGAAACCTTCGCCTTGACGCGCTCGTAATCGTCGCCGGCCGGAAGCGAGACCTTAAGCCACGCCGGCTTGCGAATGCGCGTGGCCGGATTTGCGGCCAGGAGATCGATTTCGATAGCCATGTCGTTAGCTAGCCAGAGCCGTTTCGTACGGTTCGAAACGTACGTCGAACGTGCGTGCCAGTTCTTCGAGGAGAACGCGCTTGGCAACGGCGACCGAGACCGGCATCGCGCTCTCGCGGGCGAGCGAGGTGATGCCGCGCGCCGGAAGTCCGCAGGGAACGATCAGTTGGTCGTAATCCAGGGCGGTCGTTACGTTAAACGCCATGCCGTGCAGCGAAGTCATCTCCCGAATCGCCAGGCCGATCGCGCATATCTGATTGCCACCGATCCAAACGCCGGCGTGCTCGCTCCATCGTTCGGCCTGCACACCGAAGCGCGCGCATGCGTCGATCGCCGCGCCCTCGAGCGCGCGCACGAGCGGCACGACTTCGCGGAAGCGTTCGAGCCGGCGAATGGGATAGACGACCAACTGTCCGGGTCCGTGATATGTCACGTCGCCGCCGCGTTCGATTGCGACCAGGTCGATGCCGCGACGTGCGAGTTCCACGCGGGCGATCAGCACGTGCTCGCCTTTCGCTTGGCGGCCGAGCGTTACGACCGGCAAATGCTCGACGACGATCCAGGTGTCGGGCGCGCGTCCGTCTCGGACGTCGGCGTGTACGCGGCGTTGGATATCCAACGCCGCAGCGTACCGGCAAGTTCCGAGATCGATCAGCCGGGCAGTCGTCGCGGTCTGCGCGTTAGGCTTTAGCAGCGGCGGGCGCCTTCGGTTTGGGATTGACGATGTGAATCGCCTTGCCGTGTGCCGCTTCGGCGGCGTCCATGATCGCCTCGGTCAGCGTGGGATGCGGATGGACCGAAAGACCGATGTCTTCCAACGTCGCGCCCATCTCGAGCGCGATCAGTCCTTCGCCGATGAGCGACTCGGCCTGCGGAGCCACGATGTGCATGCCCAGCAAGAGATCGGTCTTGGCATCGCCGACGAGTTTGAGCATGCCGTCCGACTCGTTCATCGTGCGCGCACGTCCGCTAGCCGCCAACGGAAACTTTCCGATGCGCACTTCGTAGCCTTGCGCTTTGGCCTCTTCCTCGGACAAGCCGACGGTGGCGACTTCTGGATCGGTATACACGCAGTTCGGTATGGCCATCGGATCGAATGCGGCCGACGCATCGCCACCGATTACTTCGGCCGCGATGACGCCTTGCTTCATCGCGCGGTGCGCGAGCAGCGGTTGCCCCGTGACGTCGCCGATCGCGAAGATATTCGCAACTTTGGTGCGCAGCTGTTGGTCGACCGCGATGAATCCGCGCTCGTCGGTCGTCAAACCAGCGGCCTGCAGATTCAGATTGTCGGTCACCGGGCGTCGCCCGACCGCAACCAGCACCGTATCGTATTCGCGCGTTTCATCTTTGCCGTTGGTGCCGGTTCCATTGAACGTCGCCTTAACGGTTTTGCCGGACGGTTGGATGTTCGTCACCTTGGTGTCGAGCATGATTTCGACGCCCTGTTTTTTCAAGATGCGTCCGAGCGTCTTCGAAATTTCGGTATCCGTGCCGGTAAGGATTTGCGGAAGCATCTCGACGACCAAAACCTTAGCGCCCATGCGCGCGTAAACGGTTGCGAACTCCAGACCGATCACGCCGCCGCCGATGACCAGTAAGTTCTTCGGAATGCGTTTGATTTGCACCGCGTCGTCGGAGTTGATGATGCGGTCGCCGTCGCGCGGCCACGCCTTAACGTCGACCGGCGCCGATCCGGTGGCGATTACGACATAATCGGTCGCGTACGTCGTGACCGTACCGTTTTTGCCTTTGACCGAAATTTCGGTTGGGCTCTTGAACGATGCCTCGCCGTATGCGAACTCGACATTGTTGGCCTTGAACAGCGTCTTGACGCCGCCGACGTTCGAGTTGACGACGTCGGACTTGAATTTCTCAACGCCTTCTCGATTAACTTTGGGGGGGGCGACCGTCAGTCCGAGCGCGTCGGCATGTTCGATGTGGCGGATCACCTCGCCGACGTGCAAGAGCGCCTTGGTCGGGATGCATCCCCAGTTGAGGCAAACGCCGCCAACCTCGTCGCGGTCGACGCAGATCACGCGCTTTCCAATCTGGGCCAACCGGATCGCGGCGTGATAGCCGCCGGGGCCGGCGCCGATAACCACTGCGTCTACGCGATGTTCAGACAAACTCGTCTCTCCGTTTCTCATGCGGTAATATCAACAGCTTCGAGGCTTCTTTGGGTGCGCCCCGCGAATCGCGCGCGATGGATCCCAGGATCGGCCGGGTGCGCGCTGCGCTACTCGGCTGGTACGAGCGCAACGGCCGAAGCCACCTTCCATGGAGATCGCGACGTTCGCCGTACCGGACGCTGGTGAGCGAGTTCATGCTGGCGCAGACGCAGGCCGAGCGGGTAGCGGCGGCCTTCGAACCGTTCGTCGCTCGCTTCGACTCGTTCGCGGGGTTAGCCGAGGCCTCGGTAGCCGACGTGGTGCGCGCCTGGCAGGGCCTCGGCTACAACAGCCGGGCCGTCCGGCTGCGCGCGCTCGCCCAAATCGTCATGGAGCGCCACGCTGGAAGCCTGCCCGCGGAAGCCGAGGCTTTGCGCTCGTTACCAGGCATCGGCCCGTATACTGCGGCGGCGGTTCGCGCCTTCGCGTTCGATCTCGACGACGCTCCGATGGACGTCAACATCCGCCGCGTGGTGCAGCGCACGTTCTTCGGATTGGAATATCCCGAGCCGGCCCCCCGGGTTGAGGTCGAATCCTTAGCGCGCGAAGCCGTGCCTTCCGGCCGCTCGCACGATTGGAACTCGGCCTTGATGGATCTGGGAGCGACGATCTGCACGGCTCGAGCTCCTAAATGCCTCATCTGCCCGCTGCTCGCGGATTGCAGCGCGGCTCCGGTCGATGCCGTGCGCTTAGAGTCACTTCGAAGGCAGGCTTCGAAACCGTCGGCGCGCGTGCCGTTCGAGCGGACGGTCCGCTTCGCCCGGGGCCGCATCGTCGACCGGCTACGAGCGCTGGAAGCCGGGGCGACGATATCGTTCCTCGATTTGCACGGCTCGTTGCACGCGCTGTTCCCGGAACGCGACGCCGGCGACGTTCGAGCAATTCTCGCCGGCCTCGAGCGCGACGGATTGGTGACCGTTAGCGAAGAGCGCGTCTCGCTACGCGAGGGATAGCGAAGGAGCCATCGACGCGCCGGATAAGGCGCTCGCGTGCCGGCTATTCCGTTTCCCAAGAAAAAAGTCACGCGAGCGGTAGCGCTCGAGGAGCTCGCGATCTTAGAACGCGAGTACCCGAGAGCCGAAACGGCGTTGCACTACCGCAACGAGTTCGAGTTGCTCGTCTCCGTGATCTTGTCGGCACAGACGACCGACGTGCGCGTGAACATGACGACGCCGGCGCTGTTCGAAAAATATCCGCAACCCAGCGACCTGGCGGCTGCAAAACTCTCCGACGTCGAAAAAATAATCAAGTCGACCGGATTCTTCCGCATGAAGTCGCGCAACATCGTCCGGTGCGCGCAAGACTTGCTAGAACGCTTCGGCGGTGTCGTTCCGCAAGATCGCGATTCGCTCGAATCGCTCGCAGGCGTCGGTCGC
>JBDTKL010000006.1:0-3634 GCA_039935355.1 Candidatus Tumulicola sp. | reverse complement strand
ATTGCGCGCGTGTGATACGCGGGATCATTTCCATAGCCAGCGCCGTGACGCCGGCGCTTTTCAGCGTTTCGACGTACTGCGGATCGCCCAATGGATTGAAAAATCCGACGACCACGGTGCCCGGTCGCAGAGCTTGCAGTATTGCTCCGGGCGGACGTCCGACCGTAATCAACGCGTCGACATCCGCGTACGATTGCGGCTGGTCGTCGATCAAGGTGGCCCCGGCGGCCGCATAGGTTTCGTCCGGAAAAGACGCGCCCGCGCCCGCTCCGCGTGCGATGCGCACATCGATACCCGATTTCACGAGCTTAACAACCGTTTCGGGCACGAGTGCGACGCGACGTTCGGCGGCCGAGCTCTCGCGAGGTACGGCGACGATCATGCGCCGTTCATACGGCTAATACGGAAGGAGTCCTACGATTTATATGCCGATCGCCAGCAACGCCATTGCCAGCACCAAGATGAATGCGATAATGCCGGCCGCATGATTTGCATGCGCGGGACGAATCCGGCGCCCTGCGCCGTGATACGCAATGACGAAATCGGCGATCGATAACACGATTCCGGCGACGGCTAAAACGGCGATGAATGGCAAATCGTGCAGCACGACGGCGGCACCCAGCACCGCACCGATGATGAGATCGCGAATACCGGTCGCGCGCGTAAAACCGTGCGCGTGCGAACCTTCGGCCGGAAGGCCGTAGGCGTGCGCCATGCGACGCGGATCGAACAGCGCCCAGAGGCCAACCAAAATAAGTCCCGCCGCAACGACGCCGCCGGCAATAAATGCGGCCGTCATGCGATCGATACCGGATTGCTTAGGGAACCGATACCGCCGATTTCTACTTGCATTACGTCTCCGTCCGATAAAAATTCCGGCGGCGTTCGAGCGAATCCTACGCCGGCCGGAGTTCCGGTTGCGATGACGTCGCCCGGAAGCAACGTCATACCGCGACTAAGTTCGGCGATTATGCGCGGTATCGAAAAGATCATTTCGGACGTGTTGCTGCGCTGCTTCTCGATGCCGTTCAAACGGAAGCCGATGGATAGCGCCTGCGGATCGCCGATCTCCTCGGGCGTCACGATCCACGGGCCGACCGGCGCGCTATCATCTAAACTCTTTCCCTTAAACCACTGTACGTGGGCGCGCTGGAGATCTCGCGCGGTGACGTCGTTGAACGCCGTATAGCCGAAGACCATGTCCGGCGCCTCGCTCTCCGAGACGTTCTTGCAACGTGCTCCGATCACGACGGCCAGCTCGGCCTCGAAATCGTACTCGCTTGAGATCGAACGCTCGAGGCGCACGGTCGCGCCCGGGCCGACGATGGCCGTCGGCGCCTTGGTAAAGAACGTCGGAACGTCGGGAAGCTTGAGCTCGCGTCCCGAGGCTTTGGCGCCCTCTTTTGCGTGCTCCAAATAATTACGCCCGACGCAAAACACGTTGCGCGCCGGGCGCACCGGCGTGTCGAGCTGGACGTCGGCGAGCGCAATCAACGGTTCGGGTGAATGCCAGGCGATGCGCTCGTGCGGGGCCAACGCGATGTAGTCGCGCATCGTCGCCGTCGAGATCGTGCGGATGGCGTCCCCCTCGAGCGCTCCCGGGAGCGCTCGCCCGTCGCGCGTTCGAAACGTAACCAGCCGCATACCGGCGTTATAGGTGCGGCGAAGACGACGGCGAGGGCGTCGGTTTGCCGGTAATCTCGTTCAAGGACGGCAGCTTGGCATGCGACGCGGCCTGTTGTTTCTTGGCAGCCGCTTCCGACGCGGCGTATTCTTTCTTTGCCGTGTTGATCATGACGTTGGCGGCGCCCGGCTGGTTGCCCCAGTTTCCGCCTGTAGAAACGAGCGTGATCTTCCGGTCGACATGATGCGTGGTTGGGTCGTAGTCGTACGCAACGCGGAATAAGCCGACGACCGCGGTTCCGTCTGCTTTGCGGATCCACATCTGCAATGCGTTGCCGTAGGTCTGCGCGTTGAACGTCGCGTTCTTGGTGCCGTGACCAGATTTGACTTTAACGATCTGGCCTTTGCTGTTCACCTCGACGACGTACTCCGCGTGCAGTTTCACCTTTGGAAACGGCGGAGGCGGGATCGTGGGATGCGGCGACGGTGTCGCGGCGCGTGCTGCGCCGCCGTCCAACGTTAGCGCGAGGGCGAACAGTACGGCAGCGCGCGTGCGATCGATGGTCACGGGTGAAACGACTCCTAATTACGCGACAGGACGGCGAAGGGGTGGCCGCACGAACCGCACGCGATGACCACCTGGACGTGCGACTTGTCTCGTGCTTTCGATTCGTCGCTTTCGTTTTCAGGGGTGCCGCAGAACCGGCAGCGGGTGGAAGTCGGATTTCCTCCGACAGGTTGCTCGTCCACTGCGGTCGCCTTTACCCGTGCCCTCGGCCGCGACCTCTCTACGCGAGGCCCACGATAGTGCCCGGCGAATGGGCTTGCGTGTTCTCTCGCCGCGCGCTGGCAGCGCTCGCGGTCGTGCTCGCATTCAGCAGCGCACCCGTACGTGCCGAACGTCAGATCGTCGACCTACATCGTCTCGATGCGTACTTTGCGTTGTTTGCGAACGATTCGAACGTGCCGTGGAAGCCGACGACGGTTCGCTTGGATACCTATTCCAGCGCACCGGTGTCGATCGGGGTGTATGCGGCCGACCCGGCCGAAGTGTTGACGGCCGGTTCGAACGCGAGACCACGCGCGATCGTTACGCGCGGACGGCGTCCGGTCGCTTCGTTTTCGTTCTCACCCCCCGGCGGCTATCAGTTTCAATCCAATTATGTCGACGTGCAACTGGGCTCGCGTGAGGGATTCTTCGTCGTCGAAGCACGGCGCGGCGACGTGGGCGAGCAAGTGTGGATCAACCGCACGCGAGTCGGCCTGATTTCCAAAGAAACGCCCGGCGAACTATTGCTGTACGGAACCGATCTCGGCACCGGCCGCGCGATGGCGCGGATGCGCGTGCAGTTCGTGGTCGGTAGCAGGTTCGAAACGGCACAAACCGACGCGCATGGAATCGTACGCTGGAAGCACTTTCCGCGACCGGTGTTTGCGCTCGCGCAGTGGGGATCGAGTTACGCCTTTCTGAGCCCGCTGGCGCAAGCGCCGTTGCCAACGGCGATCGTTGCGGTGCGCACCGACTCTGCGGTGGTGCATGCGGGCGACATCGTTCGAGCCGTCGGCTTCGCACGCTCTCGGAACGGAACGTCGTTTCGCCCCGCTTCGGGCTCGGTGACGGTCACGCTGCGTTCGGGCGCGACGCTCGTTGGGGAACAACGCGTCGCACTCGATTCCGCCGGTGCGTTCGCAACGCAATTTTCCGTTCCGGCCGGCGCGCGTTCGGGTGAGTATACGCTGCTGGCACAAAGCGGAAGCGGCGCCGGGGGCGCGACCGTGCACGTCGACGCCGATGTCGGCGGTTTGTCGCTTTCCGTTGTGGCCGGCTGCGGAGATTCGTGCGACCCACACCAGGACGTTCCGCTGCACGTGCACGCGTCTCGCGGCGGCGCTACGGTTCGCGTCCAAGTCGTGCGTTCGCCGCACGTGTACGTCGGGGCCGTGCCCGACGTTACGCCATGGGCGACCAGCATGTGGCTCGATCAAACGGTACAGACCGACGCGCATGGAA
>JBDTKL010000005.1:0-2770 GCA_039935355.1 Candidatus Tumulicola sp. | reverse complement strand
ATTGCGAAGGCGGCACGGCAGCGGTGGTTGGCGCGTTGTTCGAAGCGTGCACCGAAGCCGGAGTTCGATTCGAATTCGACTCGGTCGTAAAAGAGGTGCGCACGAGCGGTCGCACCGCGCATGCGGTCGTGCTGGAGAATGAAACGATCGAAGCCAACGGGGTCGTGATTACGGCCGACCGCGAAGCGGCGTTGACTTCGATGTTCGCTCCATCGCGATCGCGTAGCGTGCGCTATGGCCACTCGGCGATAGTATGGTACGTCGGCGTGCGCCGTCCGGTCGCGTTACCGCATCACAGCGTGTTTCTGCCGTCGGATCCCTGGCGTTCGTACGCGCAACTGGATGCAGGCGAAATCCCGCGAGAGCCACTCGTCTATGCGTGCAATCCGGCGATCGACGACGATGGCGTGGCGCCGCCGGGTTGTAGCGCGCTAACGTTGCTCGCACCGGTTCCCAACGCACTCGCGCTTCCGGAGTTCGACGAAGGCGCGTTGTTCGACGCCGTTCTGCCGTCGATCGAACGGCAAGCGGGTCCGCTCCGCAACGACATCGAGTTGGTTCGATCGCGAGGCCCGCGTGAGTTTGCCGGCGAGTTGCGCTTGGCGCACGGAGCCGCGTTCGGACCGGATCACACGCTCGACCAAATGGGGGCGTTCCGCCCCTCGATCCGTCATCCGCAGTTCGATAACGTCGTCTTTGCCGGCAGCGGAACGCATCCGGGATCCGGCGTGCCGATGGTATTGCTTTCGGGCCGAATGGCCGCTCGCCGCCTAATGGGCGACGCTGCATGATCGCGGCGCGTCCGTTGCATGGATTCGATGCCACGTTCGGTCGTTATTTGCAATGGCTATTGCGCCGTTCGTTCCGCGGCGTTTGGGTGCGCGAGGACGCCGTCGTCCCCGGCGGCGGATACGTCGCCGTCGCCAATCACGCGTCGTGGTGGGACGGGTTTCTGCCGTACGCGGCGCAACGCGCGATCGCACCGTCCGTTCCATTTTTCGTGATGATGAGCGAAGAACAGCTGCGCAGATATTGGTTCTTTCGGTACGGCGGAGCGTTTTCGATCGATACCGCGTCTGCGCGCGACTGCGTCCGTTCCATCGGTTTTGCGGCTCGCAGTGCGGCCGGCGGCGGTGGCGTTTGGATCTATCCGCAAGGGCGCTTGGAAAGCGGCGACCCGGAGCGGTTCCATCCAGGTTATCTGCACGTCGCGCGCGCGGCCGGAAAGCCGGTCCTAGCGTGCGCGGTGCGTTTAGCATTCGTCGAAGCACAACGTCCTGACGCGTTCGTCGAGTTCGCGCCGCCGATCGACCCGAGCGACCGGAATGCCGGCTCGACCGTACTAGCGACGGTTCGCGCGTCGTTGCAGCGGATCGATGCCGACCTGGCAGCGGGGCGCGCGTTGCACGGACGACGGCCGCTGTATTCGGCATCGGGTGGTCCCGACGTGGTTACCGCGCGCTTGGCGGCAATCGCCGGTAACCGATTCGTGCGATGAAACTCGTTACTGCTACGGCGTGGACGAGCGCGATCGTCGCACTCGCCGGGTTGATCGTCGAGTGCGTGAATTTGCGCTTTTTTCCACCGTTGCGTCCGGCGCGCGGTCGCGACCGTTCGATCGTTGCGTGCCTGGCCGTTCGCGATGAAGCGCGAACCGTCAAAGCGTGTATCGATGGGTTGTTGGCGCAGCCGGAAATCGAAGCCGTTGCGGTCTGCGACGACCGCTCGCGAGATGCAACGCAGATCGTATTAGATCGTCTCGCCGATGCAAATCCGCGCGTGTGGATCGCGCATCTCCCGCCGGGCGCGGGCGGGTCGAAAAGTGCGGCGCTTTTTGCTGCGGCGCGGCGGGCGAACCGGTGCGACGTTCCGTTCTTGCTGTTCACCGACGCCGACGTGACGTTCCAACCGGGCGCCGCGGGAGCGCTGCTGCAACGTGCCCGCGAATGTGATGCGGATGCGGTTTCAGCTTGGCCACGAGTGCGAACGCACACCGTTGCCGATTCGCTCCTCGCGCCGTTAGTGCCGGAGTTGCTTCTGCAGGCGCTGCCGATGTGGCGTTGGGGCGACCCGCGCTGCACCGCAGCGACCGGACAAGCGCTGCTGGTCGATCAGCGTGCGTACGCCGAGTGTGGCGGGCACGCCGGGATCGATACGATCGTCGAAGACGTCGCGCTGGCGCGGCGGCTACGAATGCGCGGGTACCGCGTCGCCCTGGCTTCGGGCGCCCAGGTTCTTGCCGTCGATGGGTACCGGTCGCTGCGCGCAGGCTGGGACGGCCTGGGGCGTTCGCTCTTCGGCGCCGGCGCCGGCGTTTGTGCGACCTACGCCGTGTGGCACGCTCTGCTGGCCACCGCGCCAGCCTTCGCTCGCCGTGCGCGGCTGCCGGCGGCCATAGCATTGACCGCCATCGTGGCCGCACGGGGACTGCAAGCCGCCAGCATGCGCGAGTCGCCGCTGTCGGTGGCGCTGGCGCCGTTGTCGCATGCGGTAGCCGCCTTTGGCGCGATCCGAGCACTCGTGCTCGGCCGGCGCGGTGCCTTGCGCTGGCGGGGGCGGCCGGTCACATGAACTACACGATCGCAGCGGTCAGCCGCCTCACGCACCTATCGCCCGACGTGATTCGCGTGTGGGAGCGCCGCTACCGGATGGTCGTACCGGCTCGTGACGCGGCCGGCGCCCGAACCTACTCCGAACGAGACGTCGCGCGCCTCGCGCTGGCCGGAGCCGCGACGCGGCTCGGGCACCCGATCCGATCCCTAGCCCGCCT
>JBDTKL010000004.1:0-4372 GCA_039935355.1 Candidatus Tumulicola sp. | reverse complement strand
AGCGAACGCCGCGCGAGGCTCGCCTCCGTGCTCGAGGTCGTTTATTTAATCTTCAACGAGGGCTACGCGTCGACGGCGGGTGACGCGTGGATGCGGCCGGCACTGTGCGAAGATGCGCTGCGTCTCGGCCGGATGCTTGCGGCGCTCGTTGGCGACGAACCGGAAGTCCACGGGCTCGTGGCCCTGATGGAGATTCAAGCCTCACGAACACGAGCTCGCACGACGCCTTCGGGCGATCCCATTTTACTATTGGATCAGGACCGCTCGAAATGGGATCATTTGCTGATCGGGCGCGGCCTCGCGGCACTCGAGCGCGTCCAACGACTCGGCTTTGCCCTTGGCCCGTATGCGCTCCAAGCCTCGATTGCGGCTTGTCACGCTCGCGCGAAAAATGCAGCCGAGACCGATTGGGTGCGAATCGTCGCGTTGTACGACGCGCTCGCTCAGCTCGCTCCGTCACCGGTCATCGACCTCAACCGGGCTATTGCAGTGGGCATGGCCTACGGTCCGTTAGCCGCACTCGAGATCGTCGACGTACTCGTCACCGAGCCCTCGCTACGCAGTTACCAATTCGTTCACAGCGCTCGCGCCGATCTACTCTTCAAGCTCGGCCGGGGGGTCGAAGCGCGCACCGCCTTCGAACACGCTGCCGGCCTGACGCGCAACGCGCGGGAACGCTCGATGCTTCTGCGCCGCGCGGAACTGTCGGCCGGCTAGATCGTATCTGCCGGCGAAACGGTGACCGTGGACGCGTGCGTGTACCACACGAGTCCGGGCGCTCCGTTCTGTTGTTTGCGGACGTGCTTACGCAGGGTGTAGTCGACCGCAACGCTACCGCTGTTTTTTCCTTTCGAATAAAACGCGGCTAACGATGCCGCCGCCCGCACGTCGTCGCTCGAGGGCTCGTCGCGGTCGTCACGCGCGAGGACGACGTGAGCGCCTGGAATGCCGCGGGTGTGGAACCACAGATCGTTAGGACGAGCGATGCGAAACGTTACGTCGGCGTTTTCGGTTGGCGAACGGCCGACCACGATGCGCGAGCCGGCCTCCGTACGAAACTCGAGCGGTGCGCGTTTACGTTTGCGCGCCGGAGGTGCGGCGCTTTTTCGCACGTTGCGTCCGTCGAGCTGGGCGGCTGCAGCTTCGACATCGGGAACGTCCTCGGGTGCGGCTCGTTCGGCTTCCCACGCGAGGGAGTCGACTGCATCTAGCGCGGCGCGCACTTCGATCTCGCGCCGTTCGATATGCGGCAATGCCGCGCCGAGCTTCTTATAGCGCGCGAAGAGCTTCGCCGCGCGATCCTTTGCCTCGTCATGCAGATCCGGCGCGAGTTCGTACAACGTGGCGTAAATCGTGTCGCCTTCGGTGCGAAGCGCATCGCGTTCGCTTGATTGGCGCCGCTTGGAATCCAACGACCCCAGCTCGCTCTGTAGTTTTGCGGCGCGTTCGCGCAAACGTTTGATCAGCGCGGCGCGGCGGCGAGACTCGGTTTGACGCGTTCCGCCGGCGGCGCGCTCGCGCCGCCATTCGGCCAGCACGTCGAGCAACGACGATGCGCGAGAGCAATTCGCGCCGGCAAGCGAGGGCAACGGTACGACGTGGGCTTGCACCAGCGCTCCGTCCTCGCGGTAGACGTACAGGTCGCCGCCGTCCGGTTCGGCGACAGCGCGTTCGAAGGTTTCGCCGGTAACGCCGGCCGCAATCAATGTCCGCGGCATCGATCCGGCGTTGGGCGGGAGTGGCGGTAGCTCGTACGGCAGGCCGGCCTGTACGCTACGCCGGGCGTTTTCTGCCGGTGAAAATTCCTTGGCGGCGGCGACGACCTTCTCGCCTTTCGTCATAATAATGTTGCCGAATCGTGGCACTAATTCGGCGTACACGTCGAACTCGTCGCCCACGCCGAAGCGCGAACGCGAGGAGAAGGTGCAGCGAAGCACGCGATCGCCGTGACGCGCCTTCACTGCGGTGAGTACGGTGCCGCGCAGAGAGGTCGCCAACGCCCGCACGAACCCGGGCTCGGCGAGAATGCCCAGCTCGCCATCTTCGATCGTGACCGCCGGCGGCGAGCCGAACGGATCGAAGACGAGCAATCGAGCGTTCGGGCCACGCCGAAGCACGATTGCCGTCCGGCCATCCGGCAGTAAACCGGCATCGGTTACTTTTCCGCCGCGCAGCCGGGCTTCGAGCTCGCGTCCGAGACGTCGGACTAGCAGCCAATCGGTAACCACGGCGCAGTTGGTTCGTGCCGCGCCGGCAGGTTTCCGGGCCGGAATTCATGAATCGAACGGGCTGACCTTGACTAGGGAGCGTGCGTGATCGTCGGGCCAGGGCTACTGTTTGTGGTATCCGGCCCTTCGGGTGCCGGTAAGGACACGCTCGTCGAAGCGCTCCTGAGCAAGTTGCCGCGGCTTCGCTATTCGATTTCTGCCACCACTCGGGCTCCGCGCCCGGGCGAACGCGACGGGGAACACTATTTCTTCGTTACGACGGAAGAGTTCGAACGGCGCCGCGACTGCGGAGCGATGCTCGAGACGCGCGAGTATAACGGCAACCTTTACGGCACCCCGCGTGATTACATCGAGCAGACGGTCGCGATGGGTGATGATGTCATTATCAAGCCCGAGGTCAACGGTGCGCTCGCCATCAAAGCAGCGTATCCGGACGCAGTGCTGATCTTTCTCGTTCCGAGCCGTTTCTCGCATTTGCGCGAACGGTTGCTCGCGCGGCGAACCGAAACGAACGACGAGATTGCGAGCCGTCTGGCAATCGCTCACCGAGAGATGGAGTCGATCCGGCGATTCGACTACATCGTGGTCAACGAACAAGACCGCCAAAACGATGCGGAGTACGATTTGGAGGCGATCCTCCGAGCCGAACGCTTTCGCATCCACCGGTACAGCGATGACTCGCTGAATCAGGTGCGACGCTCCTAGCGCGCCGGGCGCGCACACCGAACGGAATAAGGTAACCCTTTACTATCATGAAAAAATCAGTCTTCGGCGATCTCGATTCGCTGCTGGTCCATGCCGATTCGAAGTTCAGCTTGGTCAATATCGCGACCAAACGTGCCCGTCAGTTAAATAATTGGATACGCGTGCAGCAGTTGCCGACGACCGAGCGGCGTGAGTATTTCGCCAGCGAGCCACTGGTAGACAAAGACTCGATCAACCCGAACAAGGCCGTGTCGATCGCGCTCGACGAAATCGCCGAGGGCAAGATCGCGTACCATCGTACGCGCGAAGGCATCAAGTAACTCCGGGAGAGCAAACACATGTGCGGCATCGTCGGGTACATCGGCCCGAGGGACAGCGTTCCGATCATTCTCGACGCGCTCGGGCGCCTCGAATATCGCGGCTACGATAGCGCGGGCATAGCGGTCATCGACGCCGACGGCAAACTCGCCGGCTCGAAGGCCGAGGGCAAGCTGTCGCGTTTAGCCGAGCGTCTGAGCAACGGAGAGTTGCTGCAAGGCAGCGTGGGCATCGGACACACGCGCTGGGCGACGCACGGCCGTCCGTCGGATGCCAACGCGCATCCGCATTTGGATTGCAGTGCGGCGATCGCCGTCGTGCACAACGGCATCATCGAGAACTACTCGCCGTTGCGCGCTCGCCTGCTCGAGGCCGGCCACAAATTCAATAGCGAGACCGACACCGAAGTTCTGGCGCACCTCATCGAAACGCATTTACGCGACGATCCCGGCGCCGGACTGGTCGGTGCCGTGCGCCGCACCTTGGGAGAAGTGCGTGGTGCGTACGCGCTCGGCGTCATCTCGAGCGACGACCCCAAGCATCTGGTATTCGCACGCAACGGCGCCAGCCCGTTGGTGATCGGCATCGGCGACGGCGAGATGTTCGTAGCATCCGATACGCCGGCCATTCTGCCGTACACCCGCAAAGAGATTATTCTCCAAGAAGGCGAGATTGCAGTGGTCGGCAGCGACGGCTACACTCTCACTGCGTACGACGGACGGCCGATCCAGCGCGACCCGATCACCGTGACGTGGGACGCATCGTCGGCCGAAAAGAGCGGTTACAAACACTTCATGCTCAAAGAAGTATTCGAGCAGCCGTCGGTTATTCACGAGACGCTGGCCGGTCGCATCGACAGCGTCGGTGACGTGCATCTCGGGCGCGAGCTCGGGAACATCAGCGAAGACTATCTGCGTAGCATCAGCAAAATAGCGGTCACCGGTTGCGGCACGGCCTATCACGCCGGTCTGGTCGGCATGTATCTGTTGCGTTCGCTGGTCGGCCTGCCGATCGAGCCCGAACTCGCCAGCGAGTTTCGCTATGGCGATCCGGTGATCGATCCGAGCGCACTGGTAATCGCGATGTCGCAATCCGGCGAGACGGCCGACACGATCGAAGCG
>JBDTKL010000003.1:0-2714 GCA_039935355.1 Candidatus Tumulicola sp. | reverse complement strand
GGCGGCCGGCCCCAACATCGATGTCATGTCGGTTGGCCATTCGGTTTCTCGCACCGTGCTCGACGTTCAGCCGCACAACGAAGGCATCGTCGCAGACGTGTCGGCCGATCGACCGTTCGTATTGCGCGACGAGTCATTGACGGCCAGGCAAGGCCTCGCAGGCAGCATCGATTTCAACGTCATTTCCGGCGGCCCGGTAACGGTAACGGTCGCTTCGATCGGGCCGGTCGACGACGCGCGCAGCGCCCTATCGCTGGCACCGTTGCCGCGCGATGGACATCACCGCAGCGGTACCTTCGTGCTCGGCACGTACGGAAACTCGACGTTGCAATATGCTGCCGGCGGTCCGGACGCGACGGTCACGATCGGCGATCGCGAACCTGCGCCGCAAAACGTCGACCCGGCGGCCGACGGTCGCGATTACGGCGATTACGGCGTCCTGCATCGCATCGATATCGGCCTGTCCAATCCGGCGGCCCAGCCGGCAACGGCGTACGTGTATTTCCGGCCGATTGTCGGGATCGATCGCGCGAGTTTTTTGGTCGATGGTACTCTGGTGGAGCTAGGTTGCGTACGGCGTCCGGTTCCGTATCAAGTCGCCGCGATTGCGTTAGCGCCCAACGCGCAGACGACGTCGACGGTGCTCACTATGACCGACGGCGGTTCGTTTTTTCCGGTCGAGATCGGCGTCACCGCGACGCCGCCGATACCGCAGGCCCCGCCGATCAACGCTCCCGACGGCTGCTTTCCGAAGCCGCAATAACGACGCGTGGACGCCGCCGAATCGAAAATCGTCTTACTCGTTCGATTGCTCAACGCGATCGACGAAGGGCGTCATTCGTTTGAGGCGCTCAAAGAGCGGGTCGCCGAGGGAGCCCGCGCTCCAAGCACGCGCAGTCTGCGACGGTACCTCTCCATCTTGTCGGACGCCGGGTTTCCTTGGTATTTCGATCGATCGGCCAACGCCTACCGATTTGCCGGCGGCTACAGCCTCAAGCGAATGGATCTCTCGAGCGGCGAACTCTTTGGCTTGGTCGCGCTGCGTTCGCTGGGCGCGAGCATCGGCGGAACGATTGGTTCGTCGATCGATGAGGCCACCGATAAACTCGTCGGTACTGCCGGGCGCACTGCCGAAGCGCACGTCGCTACGCAGTCGTCGGTGGCGTTCCGCCTTCCAGCGATCGAACTCGACGAGCGCCTCGATCGCTTTTTCGCGTTCTTGTCGTTTGCGGAGCGAGCGTCGCGGGCGGTGCGATTTTCGTATCGGGACAAAGACGGTAAGGCCAGCGTTCGCACCATCGACCCGTACGGATTCGTCGTGAACGGCGGACGCGTGTATTGCGTCGGTCACGACCGCGGTCGGCGGGATACGCGAACCTTCGCAATCGACAGCATGGGTGACGTAGACGTGCTTGCATCGACGTTCGTGCGACCCACCGATTTTCGAATCGAGGAGTTCGCGGCGCGCTCGATCAGCGGCGTTTTCGCCGGCGGACCCGTCCTGGATGTGCGCGTCGCGTTCGCGCCGCGCATCGCGAAAGCTGCGATCGCGGCGCGCGTACTACCCGATCGACACGTCGAGCGGCGCGAGGACGGCGGAGTGGAAATCGTGTACCGCGTGAGCGACGTCGACGAGTTCGTGCGATGGGTCCTCGGTTGGGGCGCGCAAGCCGAAGTGCTCGATCCGCCTGCGGCGCGCGAACGCACCGCGGCGCTGAGCCGTGAAATCGCCGATAAGTACCGAGCGAGCTCCGAGACATAACGAAACCCGCCCAAACGTTCGTCGTGGCGGGTTCCGACGTAACCTCACACCGAGTTCGGTGCCGTCGCTCTCGGGTGGGAGAACGATGAGGCGATCCGGCCGGCGGTTCGAGCGCCGCGACCGCAACGTGCTATGCGCAACGTTTTGATGCACGGACACTCGCGACTTTTACGTGTGTCGCGCTTCGTAATCCGAAGTGAAGGTATCGTAGCACTCGGTATGGTGACCGGCAATCTGGATTTCGGGAAATGAACAGCCTCTCCACAAGAATTCTGCCTTATGCACCGGCCCCGGTTGGGTTATCCACTATGCGGGTCGAAAGTGCGCGTCCATGCCGATCCTTGGAATCGTCGCGATGCTCGTCGCACAAAACTTCTATGGCAGTTTGCCAATCGACGGAGTCGATTGCAATCCAACCGAAGGCGTTGCCGAGCACGTACACGCGCAGCTTCAGCTGTTCGATCGCGGTAAGCGGATCACGGTGCCCGCAAGCATCGGGATGTCCGAGACGGCGGGCTGCCTCTATTGGATCCATACGCACGACAGCAACGGCTACATCCACATCGAAGCGCCCGTGATTAGAAACTACACGTTAGGGCAGTTCTTCGATATCTGGGGCCGCGAGCTCAGTTGGACGCGCGCCGCCGCCCTCACCGCGCCCCATGGGAAACAGCTGTCGATTTGGGTCGACGGGAAAAGCTGGCATGGCAGCGATCCGCGCACGATCGTTTTGCGCGACCACGAGAGCATCGTCATCCAGAACGGACCGCCGTTCGCGAAACCGGCCGCGGCCGATTGGCGAAATCTCTAACACGTGAGCGCCACGCGCCGGAGTGGGCTGGTCGAACTAGACGGCCGCAACTGTTCGCTCGAATCGATCGAAGCCATTGCCGATGGCGCCCCCGTTCGAGTTGCCGATTCGGCGCGGGCTGCGGTGGCTCGAGCGCGCGAG
>JBDTKL010000002.1:0-8511 GCA_039935355.1 Candidatus Tumulicola sp. | reverse complement strand
AGTTGCCGCGAACGCGCGCGCTAACGTTGCACGGTCGACCGGACGTTCGGTCTCGACGAACACTGCCTCGGCGTGCGCGGTGCGCACCGGCACCCGGACCGCCGTAACGCTGACGAATAGCTCGGTCAATCCGAGTATTTTGCGCGTTTCGTCGCGCACTTTACGTTCCTCACCGCTGTAACCCGAAGCGTCGAACGTGCCCACTTGTGGAACGACGTTTCGCGCCAACGAGCGCGGAAACACGTTGGGCGTAGGCTCGGCATCGCCCGTGACGGCCGCCCGTTCGCCGGCCAAAAGCTCGTCCAGACCGGCCCGGCCCGCACCGCTCGCAGCTTGGTACGTCGCAACCCGCACCGTTCGTAAACCGGCGGCATCGCGGATCGGCGCCAGCGCGCTACACAAAATAATCGCAGTACAGTTGCCAACCGGAAATAATCCATCGCCCGGAGCGATCGCCTGAGGGTTGACGTCGGGAACGATCAGCGGGACACCCTCGTGCAAACGGAACGCTGCGCTGTTGTCGATCACGACGCGTCCGCTCCGAACCAACGCGGGTGCGTAGGTATCGCTGAGTTCGTCTCCGCCGGCGAAAAACACCACGTCGAACTCCGCCAGGGCGCCGGCATCGATAGCGCGGACGTCGAGCGCCCGCCCATCGAAACGAACGGCACCTTCGCGCGAACGCGAAGCGAACGGACCGAGCGTATCGATCGGCAAGCGGCGTTCTTCGAGCACGCGCAGGATCGTCTCGCCAACGGCTCCCGTCGCACCGACAACCGCTACGTCGAAGCCAGTTCGTCCCATCGATCCAATACCGTATCGAGACCGATCGTCAGACCGGTCGAGTGCATGACCGCGCGAATCGCAGCGATCATTCCCGGAACGAACGACTGCCTTGACAGTGTGTCGTGCCGGATCGTAAGCAGCTCGCCGTCGGCGGCGAACAGCATTTCTTGATGTGCGACCAGGCCGGGTAATCGCACGCTGTGAATTTGCGGATCGACGGCCCCGTTCTCGATCATTCTGCGCGCCGTTTCCAACGCGGTACCCGACGGTTTGTCTTTCTTTTCCGCGCGGTGCATTTCTACGATTTCAGCGTTATGAAAGTATCGCGATGCTTGCCCCGCTAACCGTATGGCAACGGTAGCACCGAGCGAGAAGTTCGGCACGATCATCGCACCCAACGAGCATTGCGCGGCGAAGACCGAAAGCCGCTCGCGATCGGCATCACTCCAGCCGCTGGCGCCAACGACGGGGCGCACGCCGTGCTCCAACGCGGCCATCGCGACGTCGACCGATATCGGCTGGGTTGTGAAGTCGAGAACGACGTCGAGAGGCTTGGAAAAAAGTTCGTCGAGCGAGGCGACGATCGCGTTAGCGGGGTCGGCGTAGCGCGCGAACCCGCCGCCGTAGGCGATGCCGGGCGTCGACGAACACGCCGACACTGCGATCGCTCCCATAGTACCGCGCGCTCCCGCGACTGCCACACGAATCACTCAGGCGGCTCCTTAACCTCAACACCGGATAAAGCGTGCGGCTAGATTTTTTCAAGGGGGGCGTATTTTAGCATGAGCATTTTCTGGCCCACGTTTGGAAAGTCGATGGTGACCAAACCATCGCCGCCGGCACCGACGATGTTGCTGATCGCACCTTCGCCCCACTTCGGATGACGCACGTGGTCGCCGATGGCCAATCCGAGATGGATGCCCGCCCCGGCCGATTCGTGAATTGCGACTTCGCGCCAACGGCCACCAGCGGGACGCGCTAGTGCCACGCTATCGGCTTCCAGAAACTCCAAGCCCGGGATCTCGTCGAGGAACCGCGATTTCGGGTAGGCGTAGGTGTTGCCATACAGTGCGCGACGGAACGCGAATGTGAAGAACAACCGCTGCATCGCGCGCGTCACTCCGACGTACGCCAGGCGGCGCTCTTCTTCCAGTTCGTCAACATCGCTGAGCGCGCGAGTGTGCGGGAACACCCCCTCCTCGAGACCCGTCATGAAGACGCTGTCGAATTCGAGGCCCTTGGCCGAATGCAGCGTCATCAACGTCACGTAGGACGCGTCTTCGTCGAGGGTATCGAGGTCGCTAACGAGCGCGACGTTCGACAGAAAACCCGCCAGCGTCGGCTCGGCGTCGTTCGCTTCGTACTCGCGCGCAACCGTAACCAGCTCTTGCAAGTTTTCCAGGCGTGCCCGCGCGTCGTGCGTCTCCTCGGATTGCAGTTCGCGAACGTATCCCGATTCTTCCATGACGCCGGCGATGAGATCGACGACGCTCGACGATTCGGTACGCTTGCGAAACTCTGCGATGAGTTCTCCAAAGCGTTCGAGCTCTCGTAGCTTCTTCGGGACGGCAACGCGCAAAAGTTCGGGCGAGAGCACCGCTTCGCCGACCGAAACGTTGGCTTGATTTGCGTGATGCACCAGAGCCGATAACGTCTGCTGCCCGATGCCGCGGCGTGGCACGTTGACGATCCGCTTGAACGCCAACGCATCGGATGGATTCAAAATATAGCGAAGATATGCGATGACATCTTTGATTTCGGTACGCTCGTAGAAACCGACGCCGCCGACGACGCGGTATGGAATCCCGTCGGCCAGGAAGGCTTCTTCGAACACGCGCGATTGTGCGTTGGTACGATACAGTACTAAGAAGTCGCGGTAGGCAGATCCGTCGCGCACCAGCTCCTTCACTTTTTCGACCACGTACCGCGCTTCGTCGCGCTCGGTCTGGGCCGGATACACGCTGATGGCGTCGCCGCCCGTCCGGCGCGTGAACAGCTTTTTCGCCGCGCGCGTCTTGTTGTTATGTACCAGCGCGTTCGCGGCGTCGAGGATACGTTGCGTGCTGCGGTAATTTTCCTCGAGCTTGAAGATCTTAGCGCCCGCGAAGTCGTCTTCGAATCGAAGGATCATCCGGTAATCGCTGCCACGCCACGAATAGATCGACTGATCGTCGTCGCCGACGACGGTGATGTTGCCGTGGTGTGAGGCAATCAACGCTACGAATCGATACTGTGCGGCATTGATGTCTTGGTATTCGTCGACCAGTACGTATTGGAAGCGGCGCTGGTACTTCTCACGCGTTGCGCGATCGTGCTCGAGGAGCTCGATCGTCCGCAAGATCAGATCGTCGAAGTCGAGCGCGTTCGATGCTGCGAGGCGGCGACGATATTCGGTGTAGACGTTAGCGATGCGTTCGGCGGAAAACGACGTCGCACGTTCGGCGAACTGTTCCGGCGAGACGAGCGCATTTTTCGCCTTGTCGATTTCGGCTAGACACGCGCCAACGGTCAGCTGGCGGTCGTCGTAGCCGAGATCGTCGAGAATCTCCTTGACCTGCTGGCGGCGGTCGGTTTCGTCGATGATCGCAAAACGCGGACCGATGCCGATCTTCGAACCGTCGGCGCGCAGAATGCGAACGCACATCGAGTGGAACGTTCCAACCCATAAGTCGCGCGCGTCGTCGGCAATCAGCTTTGCGAGGCGCGATTTCATTTCGCCGGCGGCTTTATTGGTGAACGTTACGGCGAGAATGCTCCACGGAGCGACACCAAGTTCACGTACGAGATGCGCGATACGATGCGTGAGAACGCGCGTTTTTCCGCTGCCGGCTCCCGCAAAAATAAGAACTGGGCCATCCGTATGGCGGATAGCAGCGGCTTGAACGTCGCTAAGGATTTCGGTTTCGAGGAGCATTACTAAACATTCGACGGCGACGCGAAGCAAGCCTGTAGGCGGAAACTACGTGATTCCAGCCGTTTTTATTGCCGAATTAACGGGTTACGGCTCGCAGCGTGCGCGTTTGACGCTCGGCCATCGCGTATGCCCCGGAAAGTAACGCCAGCGTCGATTCGGCGCCCATATTGCGGTTCACGGCACGTTCTTCCAGACCGTCGTAGCAGCCGCCGCCGTGCGCCATGATTTCGGAGCGCGAGTTTTTGCCGTAGAACCAAGCGAGTCCGAGTTCGGCGTGGGCGACGTGCGCGGGATCTTCGGTGGCGTCGTATGCGGCCAATTCTGCGTCGATCATCGAACACGCATCCAAAGGTTGCTGGCCATACATGGTGCGCGAACCGCCGCGCCGGTACCAGCCGTTGTTGCCGACCGGAACGAAGACCCCGTCGAGGATGGTAACGCCTTCATAGAACGACAAGGTGTCGAGACCGGCTTGCAGGTAGCGCACTTCACCCAGAACGTGACCGGCTCGGATCATCGCTTCCGGTAGCCGCGCATTGTCGTACGTCATCATGTCCGTATACCAGTGCCACCCCGGCGCGCGCTGCTTGTCGTACGCCGCCAGCAAGGTATCGGCTAAATGCCGGATGGCTTTGGCATACGACGCGTCCTGCAACGCGGTGTATGCGTGACACGAGCCGAGCATCGCGTACGCGCGCGGGTGCAGAAAGTCGAACGTGTCGATCGTGGCGATCGCCCGGTCGAACATATGACGGCACAACCGGCGCCACGCCGGCGTTGGAGCGTAACCCATGCCGAAACCTAGTGCCCACATCGCGCGGCCGCAGCTGTCTTGCGTGCCGACATCGTCGAGCCAGTCGCGTTGGTAGCTCATGAAATTATGAAACCGGCCGTCCTCTAACTGCGCGTCTTGCAAGAACGACAAGTAGGTGGAGGCCAGGCGCGTCGCGAGTTCGTCCCCCGGCAGAGATCGCAAGCGCGTCAGTGCCACGACGAACGCACGCGCGACATCGTCGGTACAGTAACCGGTCGAGCGGTTTGGGACGGATTCGATCGCATGTTGGACGACGCCCGTGTCGTCGGATAGCGTCGCCAAATGATCCAGCGACGGCAAAAGTGGTCGAGTGGTCATGCCGACGAAACCAGCGTCATCGGCTCGGGCGGGGCCAGCTCCAAGAACACGTTGGCATATTCGCCGGCGACGTGCGGCCAGGTCATCTGCCGGCCGAATCGGTACGCGCGCCGTTCGGTGGCTCGGCGCAATTCGGGATCGTCGAGCAACATGTTCACGCGTTTTGCGATCGACGGCGCGTCACGGAATTCGCAGAGGAAGCCGCGATTATGCGCCAACAATTCTTGCGCGTACAGGTAGGGCGTCGAAACGATGGCTTTGCCGCAACCGACGGCGTAGGCTAAGGTTCCGCTGACAATTTGGTCCGGGTTCAGGTACGGCGTGAGATAGATATCGGTCGCGGACAGATAACTTACCAACTCGTCGAACTCCATGTATTTGTCGACGAGCTGCACGTTGTATTGTAGTCCGTACTCGCGAATTTTCGCTTGCAGCGTTTCGCGATAAGACTCACCTTCTTGCCGGCGAACGACCGGATGTGTCGCGCCGAGGATCAAGTAGAGCGTCTCGGGATGGCGGCGAACGACGTCGCGCATGGCCTCGATGGCGTATTCTAAGCCTTTGCCGCGACTGATCAGTCCGAACGTCGTGATCAACACGCGCTGACCGATACCGAACGACGCCTTGGCCGCGTCGGTGTTCGTGAACGGCACGTCGGGCACGCCGTGATGAATGACGCGCAGTAGTTCGGGATCGATACCGTACACGGTCTCGAGCAACCCGCGTCCCGTTTCAGACAACGAAACGATTCGCGAAGCGCTAGCGCACAATTCGCGGGTAACGCGCAACATCGTTTCGTCGGGCTCGGGTAGCACGGTGTGCATCGTCACCGCGACCGGCTTCTCGAGCGCTCGCAACAGATCCATGAGCCATTCGCCGCGCTCTCCACCGAACAACCCGTATTCGTGCTGGACGTTCAAGAGATCCGCCGGATGGCGATTGATGAAGTCGGCTACTTGACCGTAACTGAAGCGGTCCTCTTCCGAAAGCCGGGCGACGACCTCGGGTCCGTAACGGCGCATCTCCCCGCCGGGTTCGTCGATCGCGACGACGTCGCTGGTGATCCCGAACGCTCGATTGTACGAGTCGACGACGTCCTTGGTAAACGTCGCGATACCACACTCGCGCGGGGGATAGGAGCCTAGAAATAACGCGCGCGGCGGAAACATGTTGAGCGCAAATCCTCCACTTCCGACCTGTAATTACCCCTCGCTCGATACGCCATAAACCTGGTATCCGCGAGTTCGTGCGGCGCGCCGCCGCTCGGAAGCGCTATGTGGTCTGAGAGCTGTCGACGTTCGGCTCGCCTACTCGGCTGCCTTCCTGTAACACCAGGCCAGGCTCGACGGTTACGTCGTGTCCGATGACGCTGCCGCGCCCGATCCGGGCGTCCGGTCCGATCGTCACGCCACTCGCGATAATCGTTTCCTCGATGACAGCCGACGGCCCGACGCTGACCCGTTCCCACAAGACCGAGTCGCGGACGATGGCATAGGGACCGATACTGCAGCCATGGCCGAGTACGACGTTCGGACCGACTTGGGCGGTCGGGTCGACGACCACGTCGGCGCCGGCATACACCGGCGCGATGATGCCGGGCAAGCCTTCGAGCGAAGCGGCTCCGAAGCCGTGAATGCCCGGCCCGACGCCCATGGCCAGCACGCCGGCAAGCACGTCGGTGTGCGCTGCGAGGTAGTGTTCGGGACGTCCTATATCGAGCCAGTAGTCATTGGTTGTGTAGCCATACAGCCGTTTGCCGGCAGCGATCGCTTGCGGAAAGGTTTCGCGCTCGATCGAAATGTTGCGATTCGGCGGTATCAGGTCGAGAATCTCGCGCTCGAGCAGATACGTGCCCGCGTTAATGTCATTGGTCGGCGCCTGACCGCGCGGCGGTTTCTCGACGAAGGCCGACACCAGACCGTCGGCGTCGTGGGCGACGCAACCGAATGCGGACGGGTCGTCGACGCGGATCAAGTGCAGCGTTCCGATGCCGCCCTTCTGCTCGTGGTAACGCAACATCGCCGGCAAATCGAGACTGGTCAACACGTCGCCGTTGAGCATGAAGAACCGGCCTTTGATGTGCTGCTCCACATTTTTGATCGCGCCGGCGGTGCCCATCGGCGTTTCCTCGATCACGTACGTGATCTTCATGTCGAGGTGCGAACCGTCACCGAAATAGTCGACGATCGACTGCGGCAAATATCCAGCCGGCAGAATGACGTCGCGAATGCCGGCCTCATATAGACGTTGCATCGTTCGCGCCAAGAACGGCACGTTCATGATCGGAACCATCGGTTTGGGCGTGCCGTACGTCAGCGGACGTAACCGCGTTCCCTCGCCACCCACCAGGACGATCGCCTGCACGAAATACCTCTTTCCGGCTGTTTCCGCCGTTCTTCTACCCAAAGGAGCTTAGCTACTTCGTTCGCTTGCGGTACCCGTACGTCGGAGTCAGGCTGTGACAGTTGGGGCACAGCATGCGGAGATTCGCCAGACGGTTATCGTATCGAATGCCGTTGATGTGGTCGATCTGAACCGATAACGGCTTCCCGCACCACGTGTTGATGCCGCATCTGTAACATCTCGGCTCGAGCAACCCGGCGTCGAGGAGTCGAAGCTTGAGGTGCGTTCGGCTTTTTGCGGACCGCACAACTTCTTCGATCGACCACCGGCGAATGCGCGTCGCAATCTCACCGCGCACGAGCGCCTTCTGCCACGCCCCGCGAGAGAACCCAAACTTGCGGATGCACTCGTCGTATGTGTTTCCTTGGTTATAGTACTCCTGGACTGCCGCCCAGTCGTACTTCCGTCGCTTATCCATTCTCTCGCCTCGCGTTTCGACCGGCGAACGTTTCGGTTTGGCTGTGACAATTCGGGCAAAGCATCCGTAGGTTCTCAAAACGGTGGTCGTTCGCTAAACCATTCATGTGGTCGAGATGGAGCGCCAGCGTCTCGCCGAGCCATTGCGAAATGCCGCACTCGTAGCAAACATTCTTCAGAGTGCCCGCTTTTAAGTGCGCCCGTCGCACTTGTCCGCGACTCCGAAATGCGACGATCTGCTCCGGACGAAACGAATGTGGCCGCTGGCGTAACGCTCCCCGTTTTTTGGCGTTCGTCCACGATGCGGCGCACAAGCCGAAGTGACGGATACATTCGGCTCGCGTGTGATAATCATCGTGAAATTTTTGCACTTCAGTCCAGTCGTATCTCGGCATGTATCTACACTACCGATTCGCAGTGCCAACTGGGTGGCAACGTTACACGCTTTTTTGTCAGTGTGCCAACCAGTTGGCGCTAACATTTGCGACAATTTACGAATGAAGAAATCATACGATTGGGAAACGATTCAACGCTACTGCAACGAGAACCATACATTAACCGAATGCATTCATCGCTTCGGTATGTCCCGTCTAGCGTTGCGCAAAGCGGTTCTTCGCAATGATTTACATGTGGCATTCAATTTTTTCGACGATCGCCGAGTCCGCTACGACTGGAACGTGATTGGGAATTACTACAACGGAGGAAAGTCTATGCGAGAATGCGCAAAACGATTTGGGTTTGCCATCGAAGCGTGGTCGAAAGCCGTTGATCGTGGAGACATTCAGCCGCGACCGAATGGAGTGCCGATCGAAACGTTGCTGTCAAGTGTCCACATTTCTAAACGACGACTCAAAACGCG
>JBDTKL010000001.1:0-11486 GCA_039935355.1 Candidatus Tumulicola sp. | reverse complement strand
CCGGGTTTTGCCGATCGTATGATGTCCCGTAAACCGCATGCCGTGCTCTTCGAAAACGGGACGATAACGGTTGTTGAATTCGTACCGGTGACGATGGCGCTCGCTAATGTCTAGGCGAGCGTAGGCGCCGGCCGCATGACTTCCCGGCTCCAGCGTGCAGGCATAGGTACCGCGGCGCATCGTTCCACCGTAGGTTTCGAGGTTGCGTTGATCCGGCATGAAGTCGATCACCGGTTCGGACGTCGTTTCGTCGACTTCACTGGTCATTGCCTCGGTCAAGCCGCACACGTTGCGAGCGAACTCGACGCACGCGAGTTGCATACCGTAGCAGATTCCAAGAAACGGCACGCCGTTCTCGCGCGCGTGCCGGATGGCCGCGAGTTTCCCGTGAACGCCGCGAGCGCCAAAACCGGGTGCGACGAGAATCCCGTCGGCACGAGCCAAAACGGCGAGTCCGTCGCGCTCGATCGACTCGGAGTCGATGCGATCGATCTCGACGTGCGCGTCGTGGAAAACGCCTGCGTGATTGAGCGCCTCGACGATCGAGATGTACGCATCCTTCAGTTCGACGTATTTGCCGACCAACGCGACGCGTACGTGGCGGCGCGGGTGCAAGATGCGGCGGGCGATGGCGCTCCATTCGTCCAGCTGCGGCGCGACGGTAGTCAGACCGAGTTTGCGGACCGCAGCCTGAGCCAATCCTTCGGCTTCGAGGTTGAGCGGAACTTGATAGATCGATGCGGCATCGCCGTTCTGCACCACCGCGCTCGGTGGAACGTCACAAAACAGCGCGATCTTCTCTTTTAATTCGGAGGGCATGGGCGCCGAGGATTGGGTGCGGCAGACGATCGCGTCGGGCGAGATACCGATACCGCGCAGTTCGCGCACGGAGTGCTGCGTTGGTTTCGTTTTCAACTCATCGGCGGCGCCTAGATGCGGAACCAGCGTGAGATGCACGTACATGACGTTTTCTTCGCCGACGTCGTACCGCATCTGGCGAATCGCTTCTAAGAACGGCAGCGACTCGATGTCGCCGACGGTGCCGCCTACTTCGACGATACAAACGTCGGCGCCGCCGGCCTCGGCGAGGCGGCGCACGTGCGCTTTGATCTCGTTCGTGATGTGCGGAATGACTTGCACCGTCGCGCCGAGATAATCTCCGCGACGCTCTTTTTCTATGACCGCGTTGTAGACTTGACCGGTCGTGACGTTATTGACGCGGTGAAGATTCTCGTCGATGAACCGCTCGTAATGCCCGAGGTCGAGATCGGTTTCGGCACCGTCTTCGGTAACGAAGACCTCGCCATGCTGGTACGGGTTCATCGTGCCGGCGTCGACGTTAATATACGGATCCAGTTTTTGGATCGAAACGCTGAGGCCTCGCGCTTTGAGCAATCGTCCGAGCGATGCGGCCGTGATCCCCTTGCCCAGAGAACTAACGACGCCGCCGGTGAAGAAAATATACTTCGCCATCTCGGGTTGACGGATTTCCCGCTCGCGGCTGTGGAATCCCGTAGAGTCTTACGCTTCGGGCAGCACAATTATAACGAACCGTTCGAGGCCGCCCAGATCACGCCCGATTGCGACGCTAGCCTTCGAAAAAGCCGCCTCGCAGAGCGCGCGTAACGCCCCCATCAGGTGCGGAGCGGCCTCCAACAGCGCCAGGCCGCCCGCCACGAGCAGACGCGGTAGCTGTGGCAGCAGCCGGGCATACGCGCGCAACCCGTCCGGGCCGCCATCCAAGGCTATCCGCGGTTCGAACGCGAGCGGATCGGGCGCGGCCGGGATATCGGCGGTCGCGACGTACGGCAGGTTGGCGACGATCGCGTCGTAATGCAGATCGGCAACCGGACCAGCCAAATCGCCGAGATAAAAATGGCAACGGGAGTCTACGCCGATGGTGAACGCGTTGGCTCGCGCAACGGCGAGCGCGCCGGCCGAGCAATCGGTCGCGTCGATCGTAGCGGACGGCAGTTCGGCCGCCAGCGTGCACGCCAGGGCTCCCGATCCGGTGCCGACGTCAAGAATGCGGAACGGCTCCGAGCCGCGGCGCTTTGCGAATTGGAGAGCATAATCGACCAACGTCTCGGTTTCGGGTCGGGGAACGAGCACGGTTTCGTCGACCGCGAACTCCCGGCCGTAGAAATACGCGCTTCCAAGCAGATACGCAATCGGAACGCCTACCGCACGCCGAGCGCACAGTTCGCCGAACCGCTGCGCTTCCGGCGTCGAGACGAGTGCCTCGCCGTGTGCGAAAAGCCACGCTCGACTACGGCCGAGCACGTGTGCCAATAGGATTTGGGCATCCGAATGGCCGGAATCTCCGAGCGCTCCGAGGCGGCCGGCGCTCTCGACGAGCAGCCGGCTGATGGAGCCTATCGGTTCTTGGATGCCTTTTCTAATCCGGTTCGCAACTCTTCCAGGTTCATCACGGGCACAAGCTCGACGCTAGCGTTCAATTCGAGAAATAACGGTTCGACGATCGACGGTATGTCCGACGAGTCGTGCAAATCGAAGATAAACGTTGCAGATCGCTTCCCGTCGTGTGCGGAGAAGTACGTCGCCTCCGGTTTTAACCGGGCGATCGTGCCCTCGAACGTTTTGGCGAGCGAACCATTCTTGACCGCGCTATTCGACTGTTCCACCGGGAATACGGCCCGTAACATCGTGCGCATATTCTAGCCTCCTTTCGCCGCAAGCTTATCCTACAACCGAGCAGTCGCCTGCAGTCAAGCATCTCCGCCGGCCAGCGCGCGAGCGCGCTCGTCGGCCAATAACTCCTCGACGATCTGCTCGAGTTGCCCGTCGACGATCCCACGGATGTTGCCGAAGCTGCGATTGATGCGGTGATCGGTCACCCGATCTTGCGGAAAATTGTAGGTGCGAATCTTCTCCGAGCGGTCGCCCGTACCGACCTGCGAACGGCGCATCGAACCCATCGCTTCTTCTTGTTCGCGGCGCTTGCGATCGAACAACATCGACCGCAGCATGCGCATGGCCTTTTCACGGTTTTGTATTTGCGATCGCTCTTGCTGCGACGCGACGATGATTCCGGACGGTACGTGTGTGATGCGAATGGCCGACTCGGTCTTATTAACGTATTGGCCGCCGGCACCGGACGATTTGTAGGTATCGATTTCAAGGTCGGTCGAGCGAATCTCAACCTCGACGCTATCTTCGACCTGCGGCAGCACGGCGACCGTGGCGGTGCTGGTGTGAATGCGACCCTGCGCTTCGGTTTCCGGGACGCGTTGCACGCGATGGACGCCCGACTCGTGCTTGAACGAACGGTACGCGCCCTGGCCTTTGACTCCGAACACGATCTCTCTGAAACCGCCGGCCTCGCTCGCGTTCTCGGACGTTAGTTCCGGGTGCATGCCCAATTGTTCGGCGTAGCGCATGTACATGCGCGCTAGGTCTCCGGCGAAAATTGCTGCTTCGTCACCACCGGCGCCGGCGCGGATTTCAACGAAAATATCGTTGTCGTCGTTCGGATCGCGTGGGATGAGCAACTGAGCGAGTTCGGCGGAAAGTTCGCGCTCGCGTTCCCGCAGCGCACGAACGTCGTCCTCGGCCAGGTCGCGCATCTCCCCGTCGGTTTCGGCGGCGAGACCCTCGCTGGTCACCGCGTCGGCCTGCACCTTGCGCAGGCGGCGGTACACGGCGACTGGCGGTTCGAGTTGCGAACGCTCCTTGAGGAGCGTGGTGTAGCGTTGCTGATCGAATGCTCCGCTCGGATGTGCCAGCTCGGCTTCGATTTCATCGAAGCGGCGCGACATCGTTTCGAGCCGGAGCTCGGATGGGGAACTCACGCGGACGACCGTAGGGCCCGTACGGCCCTAGGTACGAGCGGCCTGTTGCGCCTCGCGAGTCGCGCGGCGCGAAGCCGCCTCTTCTTGCTTGCGCTTGGCCGCTGCGGCGCGTTGATTGAACTTATCTACGCGACCGGCGGTGTCGATGAGTTTCTGCTGACCGGTGAACAGGGGATGGCAGGCAGCGCAAATTTCCACGCCGATCTCGGCCATCGTCGAGCCGGTCGTGAACGTGCTGCCACATGCGCAGTGAACGCGGGCCTCGGGGTACCACTTGGGATGAATCTTGTCTTTCACAGCCTCTGCATTATAGCAGCCACGACAAGAGGGTCCCCTCGCGCCCGGTTCTAAACGAAGCAGGGTGAAACCGAACTCGTTTTTGACCGCGATTGCCGGCGGCGCGCTGGCCGTCGTCTTCGCCGCCTCGGCCGGCGCCCCGAATCCCGCGATCGGTGCGACCCCGCCTCCGACGCCGCCGCCGCTCGCCGCGCCGTCCTCATCTCCGGACCAGTCGCCCCCAACCGGCGCCAATCCGGGATCGGTCGCCAGTCCCGTTCCGGTTCCCTCGGGATTCGCCATGCCGGGACAGCCCGCGCCTGGAGCATCGACAGCGCCTACCCCGCCCCCGAACGCGCGCAAGGGCATTGAGGGCGTATGGGAAGTGCAGATTCAACGCGGTAGCAACACCGAGTACACGCACCTCTTACTCAAGCAAGACGGTTCGACGATTAGCGGCACCTATGTCAACAGTAATGGAAAGAAGTACCCGATCGCCGGGTCGCTCGACGCACAAGCCGTTCATCTCGTGGTGACGCTCCCGGACGGAACCTCGATCAGCCTCGAGGGACGCCTCGATGGAACGACCGATATGATCGGAGAGTTCACGACGCCCAAAGAACAGGTGACGTTCACGGCCGCCTACCGTCCCAAATCGAAGTTCATCGACAACCTGAACGCGGCTCCGGGCGGAATGGGCGGGAACAACAGCGGAGGCGGTGGGCCGCCGTAACCTCAGGTTTTGTGGAGCCGCCTACTTGGCGGCTTCAGCCAGCCGGCGCTCGACGTATGGAACCAATCCACCGGCGTCGATCAGCGATCGCATAAACGGCGGGAACTCGGCGGCTTGGTATTCGGTGTTCTTGGTAATGTTGCGGACGATGCCGGTTGCCGGTTCGACCTCGATCTCGTCGCCGCTCTCGATGCCGTCGACGGCTTCGTCGGATTCGAAGATCGGCAGACCGATGTTGAGCGCGTTGCGATAGAAGATACGAGCGAAACTCTTCGCGATCACCGCCGACGTACCCGAACCCTTGATCGCGATCGGCGCGACCTCGCGGCTCGATCCGCATCCGAAGTTACGATCGGCGACGATGATGTCGCCAGCTTGCATGCGCGTCGTGTACTCCGGATCGAGACCTTCGAGCGCGTGCTTGCCCAACTCCACCTGGTCGACGATGTTACAATATTTACCGGGGATAATCACGTCGGTATCGACGTTCTTTCCGTATTTGTGTGCGTGTCCGCGCAGCTTGCTGTCCATGACCGAAACCTTTCTTCGCTGAAGTTAAACGGCGGCGAGTTCGAGCGCCCGCGGGTCCGCAATTTTTCCGGCCAACGCCGACGCAGCGCAGGTCGCGGGAGAGGCGAGGTAGACCTCGGCCTTCGGCGACCCCATCCGCCCGACATAGTTTCGGTTGGTCGTCGAGATCGCGCGCTCGCCATCTCCGAGCGTCCCCATGTGGCCGCCGAAACAGGCGCCGCATCCGGGGGTATTCACCGCACATCCGGCCGCCGCTAAGGTGGTGAGAATGCCTTCCTGCGCGGCTTGCATCCAAACTTTCTGACTGCCCGGGTTGACGATCACGCGCAGGTTCGACGCGATTTTTTTTCCTTCGAGAATCTTTGCCACGACACGTAAGTCTTCGATATAACCGTTCGTACACGAGCCGATAAACACTTGATCGACGTCGATGTTATCGGCCGCAATTTCGGAAATGGGATGCACGTTGTCGGGCGTATGCGGACAAGCAACTTGCGGTTCCAGTTGGCCCACATCGATGTTGACGATGCGCTCGTACACGGCGTCGTCGTCCGAACGTTCGACGACGAACGGGCGATCCGTTCGCTCGGTAACGTAGGCGAGCGTCTTGGCATCCGCGTGAAAAATGCCGTTCTTGGCCCCGGCCTCGATTGCCATGTTGGCCATCGTAATGCGGCCCGTGATCGATAAGCGATCTACCGTCGTGCCGTGATACTCGATCGCGCGATACGTCGCACCATCGATGCCGAGCTCGCCGACGGTGCGCAGCATGACGTCTTTTGCATAGACCATGGGACCGAGCTCGCCGTTGTACACGATCTTGATCGTCGAGGGAACTTTCAACCACACCTCGCCGAGCACGAAGGCCGCGGCGATATCGGTCGAACCCATTCCGGTGGCGAATGCGCCGAAGGCACCGTACGTACACGTATGGGAATCGCCGCCGACGATCAGCTCGCCGGGGGCGACCAGGCCTTCCTCAGGCAGCACGACGTGTTCGATGCCGCCGCGACCGACGTCGAAGAAATGCTCGATCTCTTGTTCTTGTGCGAATTCTTTCATAAAGCGCGCGAGTTTTGCGGACTGCGCGTCCTTGGCCGGAACGAAGTGGTCCTCGACCAGTGCGATTTTTTTGCGGTCGAACACGCGGTCGGCACCTTTGATACCGCGCATGACCGCGATCGCAACCGCGGCCGACAGTTCGTTGGCCAACACCAAGTCGACGTTTGCGTTGATGATGCTGCCGGCGCTAACGCGTTCCAAGCCGGCATGTCGAGCCAGAATTTTTTCGGTGAGCGTCATTCCCATGATTGAATCGGTTATCCAGCGAAGCGGCGGAGTCATGCAGGACCGGGACTTCGGATTCGCCACGCGCGCGATCCACGCCGGGACGCCGCCGGACCCGGCGACCGGGTCGCGGGCAGCCCCGATTTATCAAACAGCCGCGTACGTGTTCGACTCAGCCGAGCAAGCTGCCGAACTCTTCGCACTACGCAGCTATGGGCACATCTACAGCCGGATCAGCAACCCGACCGTCGCCGCCTTCGAAGAACGAATGGCAAGCCTGGAATCGGGGCTCGGCGCGGTCGCGTTCTCCAGCGGCCTGGCGGCGCAACTGTGTACGGTTCTTGCATTGGCACAGTCCGGCGATCACATCGTCTGTTCGCGAAACGTCTACGGCGGAACCATCACGCAGCTCTCGGTCACGATCAAGCGCATGGGCATCGAAACGACGTTCGTCGATACCGATGACGCCGCTGCCGTCGCCGGCGCGATCGGGCCGCAGACACGTCTCCTGTTCGTAGAGACCGTCGCCAACCCGTCTGGTTCGCTCGCCGATATCGAAGCGTTGACGCGCATCGCGCACGACGCGGGCGTGCCGCTTGCGGTCGACAACACGTTTGCAACGCCCTACTTTTGCCGTCCGATCGAACGCGGCGCCGACATCGTCTTGCATTCGGCCACGAAGTTCATCGGCGGGCACGGCACGAGCATCGGCGGCGTTGCGATCGAATCGGGAACGTTCCCATGGGGCAATGGGCGCTTTCCGCTGCTATCGGAACCGAGCCCGGGCTACCATCGCAAAGTGTTCTCCGAGACGTTCGGTGAGTATGCGTTCTTGATGCGCTTGCGGGCCGAAGTCTTGCGCGACATCGGTGCGCAATTATCGCCGATGGACGCGTGGCTCTTATTGCAAGGACTCGAAACGCTGCCGCTGCGAATGGACCGTCACACCGCCAACGCACGCACGGTTGCAGAATTTCTGCAGGGCCGCCCGGAGGTCGCATGGGTACGAGTGCCACTCTTGGGTGCCGTGTTTACGTTCGGTTTGAAGGGCGGGCGCGAAGCCGGACGCCGTCTCATCGACGCGCTGAGCTTGTGGAGCCACTTGGCGAACGTCGGTGACGCGAAGAGCTTGGTCATTCATCCGGCGTCGACGACCCACTCGCAATTGAGTGATGCCGAGCTCGAAGCCGCCGGCGTGCCACCCGAATCGGTGCGGCTGTCGGTTGGGTTGGAAGACGCAAACGATCTGATTTGGGATCTCGAACGCGGGCTACGCGCGGCAGCGGCAGCCTAGGGAGCACGACATCGCATGATACACCACGTCGACGTTCACGTCCGCGAACTCCGATCCGCAGAAACGCTGTTCGACGCATTGTCCGCCCCGCTCGGATTCCGGCGTGTCCCGGATGACGCCGGTTTTATCGGATACGAACCGTCCGACGGCAGCCGTCCGCGCATCGGCTTTACCCAAGACGTGGAAGCCTCCGGCGGAACGATGCAATTGGCGTTCGGCGTCGCCGATCGTGATCGCGTCGACGAAGCTGCGGCTGCGGCGCGAAAGGCCGGCGCACGAGAGATCGACGGTCCATCGCTCAATCCGGAATACGGCGACGATTATTACGCCGTTTTCTTTGAGGACGGGGACGGAAACCGGTATGAGGTCCTTACCCGTTCGCAAGCGAGCCGGCAGGTGGACGCGTGATCGCGAGTACGCCGGCCGATATTCGTTCGCTGCTCGAGCGCGTGACGTCGATCGCGATGGTCGGCGCTTCCGATAATCCGCTGCGTCCGAGCTATACGGTTTTTTCGTATCTCCGAACGCAAACGCGGTATCGCGTGGTTCCGATCAATCCCAACGTCGCGGAGATCGACGGTATAGCATCGTTGCCGTCGCTGTCTGCATATGCCGATGCGTTCGGTCCCGCCGATTTGGTCGACGTATTTCGGCGGCCGGCCGACGCTCTGGCAGTCACCGAAGAGGCCATCGCCGCCGGCGCGCGAGCGATTTGGTACCAGTACGGGGTCATAAACCAAGATGCGATCGCACGCGCCGACGCCGCCGGGTTGACGGTGGTGGTCGACCGATGCATCAAAGTCGAGTACGCGCGCTTTTGCGGAGGACTCGCCTCGGCTGGACTCAATAGCGGCGTCATCACGTCGCGCCGTCGCCCGGCGCATTGACGTACGCGAGCGAGTCGGCGGAGCTCGACGCAGACATACTCGCCGTCATCGATGCCTGGCACACGCGCGGAGTTACGCTTTCGGACGAAGCATTCGACGATCTCGCGTTGCGGCTGTTCGACTATCAACGCCGTTACAATCTGCCGTATGCACGCTACTGCGCGATGCTCGGGTGGGATGCCACGACGCCACGGTCATGGGATCGCATTCCGGCCGTTCCCGCTGCGGCGTTTAAGGAAGGCGAGATCGCCACATTCCCGGTCGAGGGCGCCGTCCTGACGTTCGAAACCAGCGGCACGACCGACGGGCATCCCGGCAATCACTATTTTGAAACGAACGCGCTCTACGATGCCGCACTCCTCGCCGGTTTCCAGCGATTCATGCTCGGCGACGGCGCGCGGCTGCGGTATTGCAACGTCGTGCCAAATCCGTCCATCCGTCCGCAGTCGTCGCTCGGCTACATGATGCGCGCCGTTGCGGCCGCCTTCGGTGACGGCGAGGCCAGTTGGTACGTGCAACCAGATCGCATCGACATCGACCGTTTGATCGTCGACTTGCACGACGCCGCTCGACACGACCGGCCAGTGTGTATCGCGACCACCGCGTTTGCACTCGTCGCACTTCTCGACCGGCTCGAGGAGCTTGCGATGCAGTTGCCCTTGCCGCATGGATCGCGTGTGATGGAAACCGGCGGTTTTAAAGGCCGCACGAGAACGGTGGATCGCGACGAACTCTACCGGCAAACGGCGGCGGCGTTCGAGTTGCCCGATTCGGCGATCGTTGCAGAGTATGGCATGACCGAGCTAACGTCGCAATATTACGACGGACCACCTGGGGCAGTAGCGCGCGCGGGCTCGAGCGCTCGGTATAAGTACGCTGCACCATGGCTGCGCGCGCGCGTTGTGGGGCCGGACGAACGATCGCTGGCCGACGGTGTCGTCGGTGCGCTCGTGCACGTCGATCTCGCGAACCGCGCGTCGTGCATTGCGATTGCAACCGAAGATCTCGGAGCGAGCGTCGTCGACCCCCAGACGGGTGACGTTGCTATCGTTCTCATAGGGCGCGAACGCGGCGCCGAATTACGCGGCTGCTCGCTAGACGCGGAAACCCTGCGCGATCTGCGCCCTTAGGTGTACTTTCGTTCTTTTTACGTCGGAGACGGGCCGGGGCTGGGGCTGCCCGGACTAAACGACGGATTCGGAGTCGGCGACGGCGGGGGAGGCGGGCCGACGAAGACCCTCGACGCGCTTGCATACGAGGCAATCGTAATGTTGCGTCCGTGCGCGCCCTGCCGAAAGACCCGCATGCGCGGATATTGTCCGTGCGCGTTGGAGCCTTGCGTCAGCGGATTCCAAGTGTTTGCGAGCGCGGCAATTTCCGCGTTAGCGGTGACCACTGAGATTTCAGATATTATGCCGTGCGCGGCTATGAAGACGTTACCGCCGGGAGAAAAGGCCGCCCCGTGCCCGAAATCGATCGTAGGCAACATCGGCGACGGCTGCGGCGAGGTTACCGGCGCCACGAACGAATCGCGATACCCGTATTGCTTCGATTGGTACGTTTGATACGACGAAGTGATGGTCGCAGTTCCGTCGGTGTAGATTCCGATGTTCGCGCCAAGAACGCTTTCTGCGGGCTGACCGTTTAGCGTCACCGACGGCTCCATGCCTTGCGCCGAGAAAGCCAACACCGCGTATCCGCCTCCGAGCAACGTGCAAGCCGTGCACGTCACCGCACCGCCCGGCAACATCAACCCGCCGGCCTTCGTCGACGTCGACTTGGTTGCCGCTGCAAAGGTTACGTGCGAAGCCACGAACGAGCCTAGCCCGTCCAACGATGCGTAACTGGCGCTTCCGGGAATCGACAGCGACGGCGCGCCGACGTACAAGCGATTGATCTGTACCTCGGTTACGTCCGGTCCGACTTCCAGCGTGGCGAATGCCGTGCGCGAACTCGGATGTCCGACGATCGCTTCGTAATTCAAGTCTTCGCCGAAGCCGCTGACGAACGCGGCATTGGCTTGACGAGGTCCCGTGCCGTAGCCCGAGCCGTTGATCGTGACGCCCGTCGGGATAACGATCGGAAACAGTTCGCCGCTCGCAGTTGTGTATGCGCCCGGCTGCAGTTCGATCGTCAGGCCGGTCACCGTCTCCGACTTCACCACAGCCAGCGCCTTCGTCAGGGTTTTGAACGGGCTCGTCTGCGAACCGTTCCCGGTGGTGTCGTTTCCGGTTTTCGGATTGACCATGAGCGTCGTCAGCGGCGTGGCGGTTGGCGGGATGATCGTCGAGTGACCGCGTCGCGTGCACGCGGCGGTATCGATGAGGCCGGCGATCGACGCTGCAGCCAATAATAGAAAGAACGCGCGCACGCACCACGTCATGCCGCTCTCGTTTGCCGCATCTCCGCCGGTAACCTCGAACGCGTCCTGCGGGCGCCTCTTGGCTTTCCGCGAACCTGGGAGGCATGACGACCGGTCGACGTCCGGTCCGCTCGATGATTCGGGCGGTTTCGGATGCCGCGCGACGCTGGAGCGACGGCGATTTCCCTCCTCGGGTTCGTGCGTTGGCGGCCGTCAGCCGGAGAACCGGTTATTCATCGCCGGTGGCTGAGTATGCGTTCGACCGATTGTTTTCATCCATTTCTAACGATGCGCTGGTCGCGAC